>NZ_JARJHW010000317.1:0-4357 GCF_040560175.1 Streptomyces panacea | reverse complement strand
GCCGTAGGCGGGGGTGTGGCTGGCGATGGCCTCGACCTCGGAGAGGGCGGGCTCGGCGTCGGGGTGCGCGGCGACGGCGCCCATGGGGGTGCGGGCGGCGAGTGCCGTGGTGTGGGTCCAGGCGCCGTAGGTGATCAGTCCGCCGACGAGCGCGACTCCCGTGCCGAGTACGGAGGTGGTGACCGTCGGGGTGAGGCTCTCCGCGTCCACCCAGGGGGCGATGAGGCCGACGGTCAGGCCGAAGGCGAGCGAGGGGACGGCGAGTACCCACAGGACGGCGTTCATCGAGAGGGGCTGCTTGCCGTGGTCGGCCGCTTCGGTGCCCCGGCCCCGGAAGGCGAGGAGCCACAGGCGCGTCGCGTAGGCGGCGGTGAGGAGGGCGGTGAGCAGACCGGCGACCAGCACGGTCCAGCCGGCGATGTCCGGGGCGATGTCGGACTCGCCGAGAGCCGTGTGTTCGGCGGCGACGAGGACGGCTTCCTTGGAGAAGAAGCCGGCGAAGGGCGGGATGGCGGCGAGCGCGAGCAGCGCGATCGTCATCGTCCAGTAGGCGTCGGGGACGCGTTTGGCGAGGCCGCCCATCCGGGACATGGCGGCGAGCGAGTTGGTGCCGGCGGCGTGGATGATCACGCCGGCGCCGAGGAAGAGAAGCGCCTTGAAGGCGCCGTGCGAGACGAGGTGGAAGACGGCCGCGCCCCGGTCGCCCACGGCCAGCGCGCCCGACATGTAGCCGAGTTGGCCGATGGTCGAGTAGGCGAGGACGCGTTTGATGTCGTCCTGTGCGAGGGCGGCGATCGCCGAACCGACCATGGTGATCGCGGCCATCACGGCGAGCACGGCGAGGGCGACGGCCGAGGCGGCGAAGACGGGGAGGAGACGGGCCACGAAGTAGATACCGGCGGCGACCATCGTCGCCGCGTGGATCAGCGCGGAGACGGGGGTGGGGCCGGCCATCGCGTCGGGCAGCCAGGTGTGCAGGGGGAATTGGGCCGACTTGCCCGCGACACCGGCGATCAGCAGCAGCGCGATCAGGGTGGGGTGGTCGAGCCCGTCGTCCGCGACGGCCTGGAGGACGCCGGTGATCCGGAACGTACCGGTGTCGACGGCGAGCGCGAACAGCCCGAGTAGGAAGGGGACATCGCCGAGCTTGGTGACCAGGAAGGCCTTCAGGGAGGCGGCGCGCGCCTCGGGGGTCTCCCAGTAGTGGCCGACGAGGAAGTACGAGCAGATGCCCATGATCTCCCAGCCGACCAGGAGCACCATCAGGTCGCCGGAGTAGACGACGAGCAGCATCGCGGAGGTGAAGAGGGAGACGAGGGCGGCGTACGAGGGGTAGCGCGGGTCGTCGCGCAGATAGCCCGTCGAGTAGATCTGCACGCACGTCGCGACGACGCCCACGAGGATCGCGACGAGGGCGGCGAAGCCGTCGATGTACAGGGCGAGATCGATCGGGACCGAGCCGGTGGGGGTGAGCTGGGTCGCGGCGTCGATCGGTGCGCGGGTGCCGCCGTGCCCGTTGCTCTGGCGTACGGCGACGATCACGGCGAGTACGGCGGCGGTGAGCGGCGGCAGCACGGCCAGGGGCCGGACGAATCCGGGGGCCGTACGGCCGAGGAGCAGTCCGGCGACCGCGCCGAGGAACGGCAGGAGGGGGACGAGGACGGCGAGGGTGGTCGTGGTCACGCGGTGGCCTCAGCCTTCTTTGCCCGGGCGGCGTCGGCGTCGGCTTGGGCTCGGGCCTCTTGGGCGGACTCGGCCGCGGCCTCGTCGGTCGCGTCGCTCTCGACGCTGTCGCGGAGCCGGTCGATGTCCGAGGTGCCGCGGTTGCGGTAGACCATCAGCACGATCGCCAGGCCGATGCCGATCTCGGCGGCGGCGATGGCGATCACGAAGAGGGTGAGGGCCTGGCCGGCGTGCAGGGTGTCGCGCAGCCACACGTCGAACGCGACGAGGTTGAGATTGACGGCGTTGAGCATCAGCTCGACGGACATGAGGACGAGGATCGCGTTGCGGCGGGCGAGCACCCCGTACAGACCGGTGCAGAACAGCAGCGCCGCGAGGACGGCGGGATAGGCGAGATGCATCAGCGCTGCTCCTTGCCACGAGCGGCGTCGCTCTTGCGGGACAGGACGATCGCGCCGATGAGCGCGGCGAGCAGCAGGACGGAGAGTGCTTCGAAGGGCAGGACCCAGTGCCGGAAGAGGAACTGGCCCGACACCTCGGTGGACCCCTGCGCGGGGCCGTCGAGATCGATCCAGGTCGTACGGAACGCGTCGACGACGACCCACACGAGCGCGACGGCGGCGGTGAGTGCCACGGCGAGCGCGACCCACCGGTTCTCCGAATCCGCGTCGGGGGAACGGCCGATGGGCGCCTTCGTCAGCATCAGCCCGAACAGCAGGAGGACGACGACGGAGCCGACGTAGATCAGGACCTGCACCCAGGCGATGAACTCGGCCGTCAGCAGCAGGTATTCGACGGCCAGGCCGCCGAGCGCGACGACGAGCCACAGGGCGGCGTGCACGAGTTGCTTGGTCGTGACGGTGATGACGGCCGCGCCGAGGGTGACGAGGCCGACGAGGAGGAAGGCGATCTCGACGCCGGTCGGGGACAGGAAGCCGGGGTGGGTGGCCGCGAGAGGGTTCACTCGCCGTCCTCCCGCTGCCGCGTCGCACCTTGGGCCGCATCGGCCGCTTCGGTCGCTTCGGTCGCTTCCGCCACATCGGCCGCTTCCGCCGCTTCCGCCGCGGCCAGCTTGTCGGCCGTCTTGCGGGCGGCGGCGATCTCCTTCGGCTCCTCGGCACCCGGGTCGAGGGCGGGCGGGGCCGGCACGGTCCACATCCACTCGCGGAGTTTGTCGCGCTCGTGGGTGAGTTCCAGGATGTCCGTCTCCGCGTACTCGAACTCCGGTGACCAGAAAAGGGCGTCGAAGGGACAGACCTCGATGCAGATACCGCAGTACATGCAGAGCGAGAAGTCGATGGCGAACCGGTCGAGGACGTTGCGGCTGCGCTCCCGGCCGCCGGGGGCCGCGGCGGGCAGCGTCTCCTTGTGGGAGTCGATGTAGATGCACCAGTCGGGGCACTCACGGGCGCAGAGCATGCAGACCGTGCAGTTCTCCTCGAACAGGCCGATCACACCGCGGCTGCGGGGCGGGAGTTCGGGCTGGGTGTCCGGGTACCGCGCGGTGACGGTCTTCCTGGTCATCGTACGAAGGGTGACGGCCAGCCCCTTGGCCAGGCCGCTACCGGGGATCGGAGGCACTTACTGGATCACCACCTTGACGATGCCGGTGAGGGCGATCTGGGCGAGGGCGAGCGGGATGAGCACGGTCCAGGCGAGCTTCTGGAGCTGGTCTTCGCGCAGCCGGGGATAGCTGACGCGCAGCCAGATGACGACGAAGGCGAGGAGGAACGTCTTGACGAGGGTCCAGAGCCAGCCGAGGTCGTCACCGCCGAACGGGCCGTGCCAGCCGCCGAGGAACAGGACGGTGGTCAGTCCGCACAGGACGACGATGCCCGCGTACTCGGCGAGCAGGAACAGCGCGAACCGCAGACCGGTGTACTCGGTGTAGGCGCCGAAGATGATCTCGGAGTCGGCGACCGGCATGTCGAAGGGAGGGCGCTGGAGTTCGGCGAGGCCGGCGACGAAGAAGACGAGGGCGCCGACGATCTGCCAGGGCACCCACCACCACTCGAAGGCGTCGAGGATGCCGGGGAGCGAGACGGTGCCGGCCGCCATCGCGACGGAGGCGGCCGTGAGCAGCATGGGCAGCTCGTACGCGAGCAGCTGGGCGGCGGTGCGGAGGCCACCGAGCAGGGAGAACTTGTTGGCCGACGCCCAGCCGGCCATGAGCGACCCGAGGACGCCGACGCCCATCACGGCGAGCACGAAGAAGATCCCCGCGTCGACGACCTCGCCGACCGCGCCCTCCTGGGGGCCGATCGGGATCGCGACGAGTACGAGGAGATAGGGCAGCAGGGCGACGGCCGGGGCGAGCTGGAAGATCCGGCGGTCGGCGGCGGCCGGGACGATGTCTTCCTTCTGCGCGAACTTGACGCCGTCGGCGACGAGTTGGGCCCATCCGTGGAAACCGCCGACGTACATGGGCCCGAGACGGCCCTGCATGTGGGCCATGACCTTGTGCTCGGTCTGCCCGACGACGAGGGGCAGAACGAGGAATGCGGCGAAGACGATGACCAGCCGAATGGCGACGTCGAGCACGTCGTTCACGCGTCTCCTCCGGGGCGGTCGGGGCCGGGGGCGGGGTTGCCGTTGCCGTTGCCGTTGCCGTTGCCGTCAGCGTCGGGGGCCGGTCCGGCGTCCGGCTCACGCTCGGACCCCGGCGCGCCGCCGG
>NZ_JARJHW010000316.1:0-4411 GCF_040560175.1 Streptomyces panacea | reverse complement strand
TCGGCTGGCCCGCCGGGCTGCCCGACGGGGGGCGCCACGGCTTCACGCCGGCCCACCGCGCCCGCCTGGAGGCCGCGGTGCCCGCCATGGCCACCGCGCTCGCCCAGGAGCTCGGCGACGCCCGACGCGTCCTTGTCCTCGGCTTCGAGGAGCTGATGTACGCGCCGCTGCGCCTCGCACTCGAACTGGAGCGGTCCGTCACCGGCATCGAGGTCCGCTACTCGACCACGACCCGCTCACCCGTTCTCGCCGTGGACGACCCCGGCTACGCGATACGCAGCCGTCTCGTCTTCCCCGCCCACGACACCGCGGCCTTCCCGGCCGACGAGGGCGTCGGCGACCGGTACGCCTACAACGTCGCCGGCGGCGGCTTCGACGCCGTCGTCGCGGTCGTCGACTCCCTGGCCGACTCCCCGGAACTGCACGCCCCGGGCGGCCTGCTCGCACAGCTCGCCGCTCATGTCCCGCGTGTCGTGCTGGCCGTCGTCCCCTCGTACCTCCCCGCCCCCTCGCACGTCCCCGACCGGCAGGAACCCCCCATGCTGCCCGCCCCGCTCCGCGGCCCCGCCTTCTCCTCGTACGCCGCCGACGACGTCGGCTGGCTCCTCCAGGACCTGTCCGACGTGGAACTGGAAGCCCCCACGGAGGAGCGCGAAGAGGCGATACAGAGCGGCGGCGCCCACTACGCGGAGTCACTGCCCGTCGAATACCAGCCGAGCGTCGAGTACCAGGAACTCTTCCGATCCGCCCTCGGCACCTCCGCGGCCCGCATCGCCCGTGCCGTCGGCACCGTCACCGAGACCGTGCTGGCCGAGCACCCGCGGCGCTACGCCGACCCCGCCTCGCGGGAAGCCACGCGGGCGCGGCCCGTCCTGGTCTCACTCGCCCGGGCCGGCACCCCCGTGGGTGTCCTGATGCGCCGCTGGGCCCAACACCGGCACGGCCTGGATCTGCCGCACTACGCCATCTCCATCGTGCGCGGTCGTGGCATCGACACCAACGCCGTCCGCTGGCTCGCGGCCCACCACAACCCCGCCGACATCGTCTTCGTCGACGGCTGGACCGGCAAGGGCGCCATCACCCGCGAACTGGCCGACGCACTGGCCGAGTTCGACGGCTTCCACCCCGAGATCGCGGTACTCGCCGACCCCGGTGGCTGCGTACGTACCTACGGCACCCGTGAGGACTTCCTCATCCCCTCCGCCTGCCTCAACTCCACCGTCTCCGGGCTCATCTCCCGCACCGTCCTGCGCGCCGACCTCGTCGGCCCCGACGACTTCCACGGAGCGAAGCACTACCGCGAACTCGCCGACGCCGATGTGTCCGGCTACTTCCTGGACACCGTCGCCGCCCGTTTCGACGACGTCGCGGACGCGGTGGACACCGAGGTCAAGGAACTTCTCTCCGCCGACCGCGCACCCACCTGGGAAGGCTGGGCCGCCGTCGAGCGCATCAGCGAGGAGTACGGCATCCACGACGTGAACCTCGTCAAGCCCGGCGTCGGCGAGACCACCCGTGTCCTGCTGCGCCGCGTCCCCTGGAAGATCCTGGCCAAACGCGGCGCGGGAACCGACCTCGACCACGTCCGGCTGCTCGCCGGGCAGCGCGGCGTACCCGTGGAAGAAGTCGACGGACTCCCCTACACCTGCGTCGGGTTGATCCACCCCCGCTACACCCGTGGCGCCACGGGCGCGGACGGCACGGCGGTGGCCACCTCGTGAACGCGCCCACCTCCTCGGCGGCGCTGGTCGCCAGCGACCTCGACCGCACCCTCATCTATTCGGCCGGCGCCCTCCAGCTCGCCATGCCGGACGCCGAGGCCCCCCGGCTCCTCTGCGTCGAGATCTACGAGAGCCGGCCCCTGTCGTACATGACGGAGACCGCCGCCGGACTGCTCGAAGACCTCGCCGGGGCCACGGTCTTCGTACCCACCACGACCCGCACCCGCGAGCAGTACTTCCGTATCCATCTGCCGGGCCCCGCCTCCCGGTTCGCGATCTGTGCCAACGGTGGTCATCTCCTCGTCGACGGCGAGTCCGACCCCGCCTGGCACACACAGGTGAGGGACCGCCTCGCCGAGAGCTGCGCCCCGCTCACGGAGGTCAGGGAGCACCTTCTCGCCGCCGCCGACCCCGCGTGGCTGCTCAAGGAGCGGATCGCCGAGGACCTGTTCGCGTATCTCGTGGTCGACCGGGCGCTGCTGCCCGAGGGCTGGGTGAAGGAACTCTCCGAGTGGGCCGACGGCCGCGGCTGGACGGTCTCCCTCCAGGGCCGGAAGATCTACGCCGTACCGCGACCGCTGACCAAGAGCGCCGCCATGCGTGAGGTCGCCCGGCGGACCGGCGCCGAACTGACCCTCGCCGCCGGGGACTCACTCCTCGACGCCGACCTGCTGCTGGCCGCCGACCGTGGTTGGCGCCCCGGTCACGGCGAGTTGGCCGACACCGGCTGGAGCGCCCCGCACGTGGAGACACTGACCGAGACGGGCGTGGCCGCGGGGGAGGAGATCCTGCGACGGCTCAGTCGCGCTGCTTCTCCCTACGGGACCTGACCACCCGCCTGACAACCAAGGCCAGGAGCAGGAGCAGCACGACGCCCAGGACCAGTTTCGAATAGGTCGAGACGTAGCCGCTCACCTCCTTCCAGTTCTCGCCGAGCGCGTAGCCGGCCATGATGAAAGCGGTGTTCCAGATCGCGCTGCCGAGCGTGGTCAGGCCGAGGAAGAGCGGCAGCGGCATTCTCTCGACACCCGCGGGCACGGAGATCAGGCTGCGGAAGAGGGGGATCATCCGGCCGAAGAAGACCGCCTTCGCGCCATGCCGGTTGAACCACTCCTCGCTCCTCTCGATGTCGCTCGCCTTCACCAGCGGCACCTTGGACGCGAGCGCGATGGTCCTTTCCCGGCCGAGCCACGCGCCGAGCCCGTACAGGGCGAGCGCGCCCACGACCGAGCCCGCGGTCGTCCACAACACCGCCGCTGTCAGACTCATCTTTCCGGTGCCGGCCGCGAAGCCCGCCAGCGGCAGGATCACCTCGCTGGGCAGGGGAGGAAACAGATTCTCCAGGGCAATGGCTATGCCCGCGCCCGGTGCTCCGAGCGTGTCCATCAAGCTGCTGACCCATTGCTGCGGGCTGCTTCCGATCATGACTCCCGTGCTGGATGCCTGCTCAGGCAGGCATATTGAGGCGAACCGTCTGGATTACCGAGGGTTCCCGCAGGGTGCGGGCGCATGCCTCCCACCGGCGTGACCGATCGTGGACACAGTGGTGCGCCGAGGGGCGCGGCTCGGGTCCTGACCTCGGATTCGACCCGGCCGTACGGCTGCCGCCCGCGCACACCTACGAGGGGCTACGGGCCGCGCCTCGTGATCCGCGAGCGGTGGCCCGCGGTGGGAATGCTGGTCCTCTCCCAGGACCGGGTGGTCCAAGTGGGCGAGTTCCGCGACGCGTTGGAGCTGGTGCTCGGCCTCAGGAGCAGCAGCCCCCGCCGCAGCAGCCGCCTCCGCCGCCGGCCGAGGGGGCGGGGGCCGGTGAGCCCTTCGCCGAGCCGCCCACGGCGACGGTGGACAGCAGCTTCACGGTGTCCTGGTGACCGGCGGGGCAGGTGGCCGACGCCGACGACTCCGCCATGGGGCGGCTGAGTTCGAAAGTGGTGTCGCAGGGGCGGCAGCGGTACTCGTAGCGAGGCATGGGGCCAGGTTATCCGGCCGTTCTGTGCGCGCCCTGCCGGTGGGAGGTCTCGGCACGATGGGCGTGGACCGCGCGCTGCCCGGCGGCGGCGCGGCTCCGCCGCTCGTCCTCCACCTGGCTCGGATGGCGGGCCCGCCAGTAGGGATTGTCGTGCGGCAGGCTGCCGCTGACTCTCCCGTACATGCCGAAGAACATCAGCAGCACGCCCACCACAAAGCTGAACAGCACGTTCTGGATGCGGAAGGCGAGGGGGTTGAATCCACTGTCGATCAGCGCGAGGTTGACGAAGCCGCTGAGGATGAAGAGCAGGCCGAGGATCATGTTCAGCGTCGAGGCGAAGTTCTTGCCGATCAGCATGCCGACGAAGAGCAGGACACCGACGCAGATCGACAGGACGCTCAGCGCGCCGTTGGTGTTCAGGCCGGCGGTGGTGTGGCTGCCGGTGCCGAAGACACCGATCTGGTTGACCAGCCCGAGGATGCCGAAGACGAGCAGCACCAGACCGATCAGTCCCGCACCCACCCGGTACACCCGGCTCAGGTTGTGGTCGACGGGCAGATGTTCGTCGAGCCTGACCCGCCGCTGTGGCTGTCGTTGCCGTGGATGTCGTTGCCGTGCGGGGCGGGAAAAGGTCCCTTGACCGGACATGGGCGGCCCCCTTCAGCCGTGCGTACCTGTGGCCTGTGTACGTACCTCAAGGATCCGTCCGGCACGACGAGGG
>NZ_JARJHW010000315.1:0-4551 GCF_040560175.1 Streptomyces panacea | reverse complement strand
GGCGCGTCCTCGTGCCCCTGCCCGAAGACGCTGCACCACGACCACGACGCCGCCGTACGCGCACACAGCGCCGCGCTTGACCTGGAGGTCGAGAACACCGCCCTGTCGTCGGGACAGCGACTCGACGAGGCCACCCAACACTGGTCCAACGCCGCGCGGTTGTGGGGGCAGGTGCTCCGCCGCGCCGTGTTCTGGGACCACGTACGGCACCGCATCTCCGTACTCGACGACCGGCAGCTCGACGAGTCCGTGATCGACACGCTCCGGGACGCGCTGCCGACCACCCTCGTCAGACCGCTCATCGAGCTGGCCGCGGCGGCGTCGACGCCCGCCGACCGGGCCCGGCTCGCCGTCCGGGCGCGTGACTGGCCCCTCGTACCGTCCAACTTGGTCGACGACCAGCTGGAGGAGGCCGCCGCGCCTCACTACGAGTCGCTGCGCGCGACCGCGAAACGGGCGTCGTCCCAGTTGGAAGGGGGGAACTGGGACGGCGCCGCGGCCGAGGCGTACGACCACGCCCTGCCCGCACTGGCCCGGCTGGAGGCCCTGGTCCCGTACGCCCGGCACCGCCGTACCGCGAGCGCCCGCAACGATGTGGCGGTGCTGCTCAACAACTGCGCCACCGCCGCCGCGGACGCGCTCGGCCCGGCGGCGAATCTGAACGCGTCCAAGTGGTTCCGTACGGCGGCCGAACTCGCGACGGACCCGGTCACCCAGCAGACGATCAAGACGAACCGTGACGGGCTGGCCGAGATGATGGCCACGTTCACGCAGATCAAGGCTCAGGTCGACCAACTTCTCGACGCCGGCCATGTCCATCTGGCCAGAACCCTCCTGCTGCGGGTCAAGACCCAGCTGGCCGGCGGTCCGGGGTCCGATGAGATCGACCGGATGCTGGCCGATCTCCGGGTCCGGCCCGGTACGTACACACCGCGACGAATCGGCGGCGGGGCCAGGGCCCGGGCCCTGGCCCTGGCCTGGGCCGTGCTCCTCGCCCTGGGGATCCTCTTCGCGGCGTGGACAGCGGGGTCCTTCGACGGCGACGGGGACGCCGGTTCCGGCTCCGGCCCGCAGTCGCTGCGCGGTGTGGCGGTCGTGTCCGCGGCCGAGATCACGGACAACAGCCCGGTGGGCAGCTGCATCGAGCAGGAGTCGGACTGGACGCCCGGCGCGCGCGAGGTGGACGTGGTCCCGTGCGACGAGCCCCACTGGGGCGAGGTGGTGGCGTACGTACCACTGGTGGACACGGCGTCCAGGTACCTGACGGCGGAGTACCCCGGGATCGACCAGGCGGTGGCGCTCTCCCGGTTCCGGTGCGAGCGCGCCCTCGCCGAGTTCCGCCCGGACGACACGAGGGTGACGGTCAAGTACTCGACGCCGGGCGAGGACGCCTGGAATCCGTCGGGGCCGACGCTCGACGAGTACGCGACCTGCGTAGCGCACCGGCGGGACAACCAGAACATGACGGCCGCCGACCGGGTGGGCGTGGACGCGCCGGCCATTCCCACGTTCGTGCCGATGCCCACGTTCGCCGCGAACATAGCGGTGAACGCGCCGGTGGGATCGTGCGTGGAGAGCAAGACCGACCTCGCCACCGTGACGGCGGACCTGCCCATCGTGCCCTGCGGTGAGGCCCATTGGGCGGAGATCGTGGGCTATCCCGTGCTGTACGCCGACGACGCGGGCGAGTGGCCCGGCGACAAAGCTGTCTTCGACCGGGCACGGGCGGCGTGCGAGGACCGGACGAAGGGGCTGTCCAGCGAATTGCGCCTGCACGTCACCTATCCGGCCCAGGACTGGTGGACCAGCGCGGACCGCCCGATCTACGCCATGTGCGCCGTGTCCTACCTGGCCGACAACATCTTCACCGGCGGACTGCGATGACGCGCCCGCCGGACGGACGACTGCCGATGATGACCACGGAGGAGAAACGGGTGGTGGGGGTCAAGGGGGCTGCTCTGCGGGTCAGTTCGCCGGAGGGCGGGCTGAACGTCTTCGAGCTGAGCGGCATGTCCGTCACCGTCGGGCGCGCCGTGCCCGAGCGGGCTCCCGACGTGGGTCTCGGACCCGATCCGCAGCGCTGGGTCGGCCGGCTGCACTGCACGCTCGACTTCGCCGACGGCATGTGGTCGGTGACGGACAACGCGAGCGTCAACGGGACGCTGCTGAGACACGGCGACACCATCGAACGTCTCCAGGCGCGCAAGCGCATACAGCACGGGGACACCGTGCTGATCCTCGGCGACATGGACCCCGAAGGGGAGCCGGTGTACTGGGAGTTGACCTTCCTGGACCCGCACACCACCCGGCCGGCGCCGTTCGGTTCGCCGTCCGAGGTACGCCACACCGGACCGTGCCTGCGATACGACTGGGTGGCCGCCAGGGCGTACCGCAACGTGGACGGCGAGGAGACCCTGATCACCGGACTGCGGCCGCAGGGACACCAGTTGCTGCGCTACATGGCGGGGCGCAGCACGAGCGGCGCGGCCGTCGCCTGTGAACACGCCGAGCTGATCACGGCGTTGTGGGGAGCGCACGAGGAGTGGGCCCCGCATCGCTCGTACAGCAGGGCGGACATCGCGGGGGTCGTACGGGCCGTACGGCGCTGTGTGGAGGCGGATCCGTCGAATCCGAGGATCCTGGAGACGGTGACGGGCATCGGGTACCGGCTCAACGTCCATGCGGGCGGGGGCGGTACGGGGACAGCAAGGGCTACGGGGAAACAGGGGGCGTGACGGGGATGACACTGCTCGTCAGTGGTGACCGGGTCAGCGACACCCTCGTGATCGACCGCTCGCTGGGCGAGGGGGCGTTCGCCGAGGTCCACCGGGTGCGCCACGAGTATCTCGGCTGGCAGGCGATGAAGCTGTTCAAACGGGTCGCCTCCAAGGAGGAGACGGTACGGATGCTGGACGAGGCCCGGCTGCTGTCGACGCTCGGGCACCCGAACATCGTCCGCGTCTTCGACGCCAACACCGTGCGCACTCCGGAGGGGGTGCGGGGCTTCTTCACGATGGAGTACGTCGCGGGCGGCAGCCTCGAACGGCTGGCCGCCGCGCACAAGTCGATGGTGCCCAGGGACCTGGTCGCCGAGGTGATGACGCAGATCGCGAGCGGTCTCGCCGTCGCGCACGACCAGGACCCGCCGATCGTGCACCGGGACGTGACGATGGCCAACGTCCTTGTCGGCTACGACGGCACGGGCATGCGGGTGCGGGTGAGCGACTTCGGGCTGGCCAAGCGCGCCGACCCGTTCACGCATCTGGCCAGCGCCCAGGGGACGTACGCCTTCATGGCGCCCGAAGTGATGCGCAACCAGGGCTACTCGTGCGCCAGTGATGTGTGGTCGGTCGGTGTGATCGCGTATCTGCTGCTGACCAACCGCTTTCCGTTCCATCAGGGCGGGGAGGAGTTCTCGTCTTTCTCCTTCGGCCGGTTCAACCGGTCGCTGCTGCCGCCGAGCAGCTACAACGACGAGGTCGACGCGGACCTGGACCGCATCGTGCTCGCCATGCTCGAACTCGATCCGCAGAACCGGCCGGCCACGGCCCAGATCCTCGGGGACGCGCTGCGCGAACGCGCGGAGTCCATGGCCGCGGCGGCGGCGGGCAACTCGGCGCGATCCGGCGCCGGTTCGGGCTCCGGCTCCGGCTCGGGCTCGGGCAACTCCGCCGGGTCCGCCGGCTCCTCTGCGTCCGGGGCCGCGCGCGCGGGTGGGGAGCCCAAGGCCGTATCCAGACGTCCCAACAGGCCGCCCACCGAACGCGCGCGTCGGCTGGCCGAAGAAGCACTCGCACTGGCTCGCTCGCCGGGGGAACTCGACCGCGCCGCCGACCTCATGGAGGAGGCCGTCAACTTGTCGCCGTACCTGCGTGACCTGCATCTGTCCAAGCTCACGCTGTGGCGCCGGGGGGTGATGATGTGAACGGGCGTCGCCTGTCCCGGCTGCGGGCCGAACTGCGACAGCGCAGACACCATCCCGCCTTCCGGATCGGGCCGCTGCCGGGGGACGAGGCGTCGCGCGAGGAACTGGAGCGGCTGCTCGCGGCGGTGGTGGCGGTAGCGGCGTCGTCGGGATCGGCGTCGGCGGCGGTTCCTTCGATGGAGACCGGCGTCATCGTTGATTCCCAACCACCTTCTGGCGAGGGCCCGTTGAAGGACCCGCTGGACGAGAGGGCGCTCGCCGAGGCCGCGACGAATCTTTGGCGTGCCCAGCGCAGGCTCAGCCGCCAGGGTGAGGAGGCGTCCACGCGCTCGCGGCAGACCGGCCGCTATCTGCGTTCGTGCCGTGAGGCGCTGGACGACGCCGGTCTGCTGGTGCAGGAACACGAGGGCGACGTGTTCCACGCCGGTCGTTCGCTGGAGGCGCTGGCCTTCGAGGACGATCCGTCGCTGGCGGCCGACACCGTACGGGAAACCATCCGGCCGACGATCTATCTGCACGGTCGCCGTATCCAGATGGGCCAGGTGATCGTGGGCTGTCCGCCCGAGCCGCCCGAGCCGCCCGCGGCCGCGCCGGCCCCGCCGCCGCCCGAGCCCGAGGACTCCGTC
>NZ_JARJHW010000314.1:0-4601 GCF_040560175.1 Streptomyces panacea | reverse complement strand
CGCGGACGGCCAGGCCCAGACCGTTCAGCTCGTCACGCAGGGCCCGGACGTCCTCCCCCGTATCCGTCTTGCGCATCGCGTGCGCGCGGGCGCCCAGCAGGGCGTTCGCCCCCACCGGAAGGCCCGGCGTGTCCGGGACCCAGAGGTGGAAGTCGGCCTTGTGCGGGTCCTCGGGGGCCCAGGCGTAGCCGTGGGTGGTGAAGGCGGCGGCCAGGGCGGAGCGGTTCAGGTCGAAGGGCTCGCGGACCAGCTCCTCGGTGTGATGACCGAGCAGTACGAGGAACTTGCCGTCCAGGAAGACCGGGCCGACATCGCCCCGTCGCAGCTCGCGGGTCTCGTCGCGGATCTTGAGCGTCAGCCGGGTGTCCGACACCCGTACGGTCAGCGACTCGTGCAGCGCGATGAACCCCACCAGCACCCCGAGCAGCACGCCCGCCGTCATCCCCAGGACGGTGAGCCACGGTTCGGGAATGGAGTTCAGCAGCCTCGCCGGGCCCTTCAGCGGGGCCCAGCTCCAGCCCACCAGCCAGTTGGCGAGGAGCTTCACCAGCCAGCCGACGACCGCCCCGGCGGCGGCGAACGCCGGTACGAGCCAGACCGGTTGGGCCAGCACGGTGACGTCGGAACCGTGCCGCGCGACGTCGGCGCCCTGCTTCGCGTTCGCGTTCGCGTCGGCCGACGCCGAAGTCTTCGAGCGTTTTCTCATGGTCATGTTCAGGCGGTCGCGTTCTTCTCGACGAGGCCGGCCGCGTAACCCGCCGCCAGCCCGAACAGCGCGATGACGACGTAGCCCAGCACCTCGTACCCGTCGGGAATGAGGAAACGGAAAAAGCCGAAGAAGGCCGGCAGCCGGTCGGCCCACTCGTTGAGGAGCCCGGTGACGCCCGCCGTGACCAGCACGAAACTGATGAACCCGAGGATTGCCTTCATCCTCCGAGGCTAGGAAGCGGAAGCGGGGGCCGGTATCCGTCGAAGGGATCCGGGGGCGTGACCAAAGTATCGGCCTTGCGGCGGAGGCCCGCTCCGGATCGCGCGTGACCCGAGCGCCGTCCCTCTCGTACCGGATCGTCGCGGCCCCGGCCTCGCTCGTCGGGCCTTGACCTCGATCGCACTCCAAGTCCTAGAGTGCCCGGCGTACGCCCCAGCAGATGCCTGACCAGCAAGGGAGCACGACATGCGTTACCGCACTCTCGGCGGCACCGGTATCGAGGTGAGCGCCCACTGCCTCGGCACCATGATGTTCGGCTCCGTCGGCAACGGCGACCACGACGACTCCGTACGCATCATCCATTCCGCCCTCGACCGGGGCGTCAACTTCGTCGACACCGCGGACATGTACTCCTCCGGTGAGTCAGAGGTGATCGTCGGCAAGGCGCTCAAGGGCCGCCGCGACGACGTCGTACTCGCCACCAAGGTGCACTTCCCGATGGGCGAGGGCCGCAACCGCGGCGGCAACTCGCGGCGCTGGATCGTCAAGGAGGTGGAGGAGAGCCTGAAGCGGCTGGGGACGGAGTGGATCGACCTCTACCAGATCCACCGGCCCGACCACACGACGGACATCGAGGAGACCCTTTCCGCGCTGACCGATCTCGTACGGGAGGGCAAGATCCGCGCCTTCGGGTGCTCGACGTTCCCCGCCGAGGAGATCGTGGAGTCGCACGTCGTCGCCGAGCGCAGGGCGCTCCAGCGGTTCAGGACCGAGCAGCCGCCCTACTCGATCCTGGCGCGCGGCATCGAAACGGCGGTGCTGCCGGTGTGCGAGCGGTACGGGATGGGCGTGCTGACGTGGAGTCCGCTCGCCTCGGGCTTCCTCACCGGCAAGTACCGCAAGGGCGGCGCGATCGACCTGACCGCGGGGCGCGCCGCGCTGAGCCCGGCCCGATTCGATCCGACGCTCCCGGTGAACATCGCCAAGCTGGAGATCGTCGAGCAGCTGGCCGAGCTGGCGGAGAGCATCGGCTGTTCGCTGCCGGAGCTTTCGGTGGCCTTCACCGTCGCGCATCCCGCGGTGACGTCCGTCATCATCGGCCCGCGCACGATGGAGCAGTTGGACGGTCTGCTGAAGGGCGCCGCGCTCACGCTGGACGACGCGACGCTCGACCGTATCGACGAGATCGTGCCGCCCGGCACGAACGTCTACCACCCGGACGGCGTCTGGAAGCCGCGTGCGCTGACCGAGTCCTCGCTGCGGCGGCGCCCGGTCGGCGCCCGCGCCGCCGCGTAAGGGCGCGGGGGGACCGGGGATCAATACCGGGGGGGGGATCGGTCAGGTGCGTGATCGGCCAAGTGGGCTCTCAGGCGGCTGACTTGACCATCGCGGGCGGCGCGAACACCACATCGGCCGGGACGCGCGCCGCCACCATCCGCCGGTAGCGGTCGAGTTGGGACGGAGTGTTCACGCACAGCGCGCCGGTGACCAGCTGTCCGTCGGTGTACACGGCGACGAATCGGCGCTCCGCGACCATCCCGGCCACGATGTGCGGGACGCCGGTCGCGAGCCCGACGAACTGGATCTCGGTGCCGTACTGCTCCGACCGGAAGTACGGCAACGACTCGAAGGACATCGCGCATTCGCCGTCCGCCAGCAGCGTGTCGGCGGCGGCCGCGGCCTGCTCGACCGTGTCGCTCCGGTGCTCGGCGTCGCTCCCGTCCCCGACCCGCATCACCTCGCCGAACAGCGGGTTGAACCAGCGGGCCACGCTCCCGGCCGCGACGACGCGCGAGGCACCGACCGCCGTGCACGTCGCGTCCAGGAGCACCCCGTCCCCGATGTCGAGACCGCTCCCCCGCAGCCATTCGGTACGCGGCGCGAGCCCCGTCGCGATCACCACCACATCGGCCGGTACGAGACTGCCGTCGGCCGTCACGACCCCCTCGGGGCGGAGGGACACGGCAAGGGTGCCGGTCGTCATGACCGTGCCGTGGTCGCGGTGCAGCGCCGCCAGCCCCCGCCCCATGTACGTACCGACCACACGCCCCATCGGGGCGGCGCCCGACTCGACGACGGTGACGTCGAGCCCCCGGGCCCGGCAGTACGAGGCAACCTCGCAGCCGGTGAATCCGGCGCCGACGACGGCGACCCTGGGGCTGCCGACGAGCGCGGCGCGCAGCGCGAAGGAGTCCTCGGCTTCCTTGAAGGTACGGAGGGCGAAGACGGCCGGATGGCCGCCCTCCAGCCCGGCGGGTCGCCGCGCGTCGGCGCCGGTGGCGATGACCAGTCCGTCGAAGTCCAGGGTCCGGCCGCCCGACAGGCGGACGGTACGGCCGACGAGGTCCAGCCCCTCGGCCGTCGTATTCGGCAGCGGGTCGACGTCGAGGCCGGGTGGGGTGTGGCTCCCCGCGTCAACCAGGGTGAGCCGACCGTCGAAGCCCCGCCGCCGCAGGGCCTCGGTGGCGCGTATTCCCGCGGCGGAGGCGCCGACAACGGCGATATGACGGAGCGTTCCGTCGATTCCGCGGATCCCGGTCATTACCGTTCGCCGACCCGGATCCCCCGCTCGGTGGCGTACTTCATCAGTCCGACTTCCTTTTCGCGCAGGGGTTTTTCGCTCGACAGGTTACGTACCCGTTCCCTGTCAAAGAGTGTTAAACATCCCCGAATATCGCCGAACTGGAGGGTGCGGATGTGGGTGTGGCGACCCGCCACCCACAGGTCCCCCTCGACCAGCGCGTATCCGTCCCGCCCCGCCGCCTGGTCGAGCAGGGTGCTCAGCCGCCGTACGCGACCCGCGCGACGTACTGGATGTCGTCCCCGGCCGGGACCGACATCGACGCGGACTCCTGGACCCGTGTCACCAGGGTCACCCGTGTCACGAGACGCGGCTGCGCCGGCACATCGTGCTGGACGGCCCGTCCGCCACCTGGATCGAGGAGGGGCGCGAATGACGGTGTACGACTCCGCACACGACCCCGACCGGGCCGGCGGCCCCACGCCGTCTCACACGGTCGGCCCCTTCCACGGTTACGCGTTGCCCTTCCCCGGCGGCGGCGAGCCGGCGCCCGTCGGGCATCCGGACGCGATCTCCGTGCACGGGGCGGGTACGACGGCGCGGGCGCGCCGGTGCCGGACGCCCTGGTGGAGCTGTGGCAGCCGGACCAGGCGGGTGAACCGGACGTCGACGGGCGGTTTCCCGGGGCAGGACGACTGCCGGGCGCGCGCCCGGGGCGCGCCCCGTACCTCAGTCTGTGCGTCTTCGCGCGGGGGCTCACCCGTCACCTCGTCCACCCGCCTGTACTTCCCCGGGCACGACGAGGCGCGCTCCGCCGATCCGCTGCTCGCCTCGCTGGACGCGGACCGGCGGGAGACGCTGTTGGCGAAGGCCGGGCCCACGCCCGGCACGTACCGCTTCGACATCCGAGATCCGACATCCGACTGCAGGGCGACGAGGAGACGGTGTTCCTTGACTTCCGATGACCACGCCGCTGACGACGCCGCCGGCCGGGCCGCAGACCCGTCGGATTCCGTTCTCTCCCCCGACGCGGGGCTGCTCTCGCCCGGCCGCGCGGGCTCCGCCGCCGAGACGGCGACCGGTGATGCCGCCTTCCTCCGGGCGATGCTCGACGCCGAGGCCGGGCTGGCGCGCGCGCAGGCGACGGTCGGT
>NZ_JARJHW010000313.1:0-4623 GCF_040560175.1 Streptomyces panacea | reverse complement strand
GACAGGTCCCCCGGCCGGTACGGCGCCCCCGGGACCACCAGCGGTGAACCCGTCACCGGGTCCGGTACCACCACCGATTCGAGGCCGAACACCTCCCGTACCAGCTCCGCCGTGACGATCTCGCCCGGATGGCCCTCGGCGACGATGCGGCCCTCCTTCATGGCCACCAGGTGATCGGCGTACCGCGCCGCCTGGTTGAGGTCGTGCAGCACGATCACGACCGTGCGTCCCTGGTCGTGGTTGAGCCGTCGTACGAGGTCCAGGACCTCCACCTGGTGCGCGATGTCCAGGAACGTCGTCGGCTCGTCCAGCAGCAGCAGATCCGTCTCCTGCGCCAGTGCCATCGCGATCCACACGCGCTGCCTCTGCCCGCCCGACAGTTCGTCGACCGACCGCTCGGCCAGCTCTGTCACGTCCGTGCGCGCCATCGCCTCCGTGACGGCCCGCTCGTCCTCCTCCGACCACTGCTGCCACCAGTGCTGGTGCGGCTGGCGCCCGCGCGAGACCAGGTCGGCGACGGTGATCGCCTCCGGCGCGGACGGCGACTGCGGCAGCAGGCCGATCGACTGCGCGATCTTCCGCGTCGGGATCCTCGCCAGCTCCTCGCCGTCCAGCAGCACCGAACCGCTCTTCGGCTTCAGCAGCCGTCCGAGCGCGCGCAGCGTCGTCGACTTGCCGCAGGCGTTGGGGCCGACGATCACGGTCACCCGGCCGTCGGGGACGGCCAGTTCGAGGTCGTGGACGACCGTGCGGTCGTCGTACGCGAGCGTCAGCTCCCGCGCCCTGAGCCTGCTCAGGCCGGTGCCCGCGCCGGTGCTCGTCCCCGTGCCCGTGCCGATGCTCGTGCTCATTTTCCAGCTCCTGCGGTACGGCTGCGAATGATCAGCCAGATCAGATACGGCGCGCCGATCGCCGCCGTGAGCACCCCCACGGGCAACTCGGTGGGCGCGAACAGCTTGCGCGCGAAGAGGTCCGCGAGCACGACGATCACCGCGCCCAGCAGCGCGGAGCAGAGCAGCGGGATCTGCGCCGTACGCGTCATGCGCCGCGCGATCTGCGGTGCGAGCAGCGCCACGAAGTCCACCGGACCGGCCGTGCCGGTCGCGACGGACGCGAGCACCACGCCGAGCAGGACGAGGCCGAGCCGTACGTGCCCCAGGCGCACGCCGAGCGCGGTGGCGGTGTCGTCGTCCATCGACACCGTGCGCTGGGCGTACGCCGCCCACGCCACCGCGGGCAGCAGGATCAGCAGCACCCAGCCGAGCGGCGCGGCCTCGTCCCAGCCGCGGCCGTTGAGCGAGCCGGACATCCACACCTGGGCCTGCTGGGCGACGAGATAGTCGCCCTTCGTCATGAAGAGCGTGGTGAGCGAGCGCAGCGCGATGGCGAAGCCGATGCCGATGAGTACGAAGCGGGTGGCGTGCAGCCCGCCGCGCCAGGCGAAGACGTACACCAGGACGGCGGCCAGCATGCCGCCGCCGACCGAGAGATACGGCAGGACGGTGAACGAGGTGACCCCGTACGTCATCGCGAAGACGGTCAGCGCGCTCGCGCCCTGTGTGACACCGATGATGTCCGGGCTGGCGAGCGGGTTGCGGGCGACGGTCTGGATCACCGCGCCCGAGACGCCGAAGGCGGCGCCGACGAGGAGGCCGACCACCAGGCGCGGCAGCCGCAGCGTACCGACGACGAGTTCGTCCGGCGACGGCTGTCCGAGGATCACCTTCAGGACCTCGGCGGGGGCGACGAAGCTCTCGCCGACGCTGAGGTAGGCGACGCAGCTGAGGCAGAGCAGCAGGACGAGCACGCCGGCGACGGCCGCCGCGCGGCGGTGCAGCAGGAACGACACGCGCCGGGCGCCGAACCGGGTCCGTACGAGGGAGTATCCGGCCGGCCGTACCCCGGCGCGCGCTCCGGCGGTCTTTTGGTCCGCCGTGGCCGGTGTGGCCGGTGTGGCTGTCGTACTCATGCCGGTACCGCCTTCCTGCGTACGAGAGCGACCAGGAACGGCACACCCAGCAGCGCCGTCATCACCCCCGCGGGCACCTCGCCCGGCGGGAACAGGACGCGGCCGAGCACATCGGCGACCAGCAGCATCACCGGGCCGACGAGCGCGGCCATCGGCATCAGCCAGCGGTGGTCGTTGCCGACGATCGCACGGGCGATGTGCGGGACGGCGAGGCCGATGAACGCGATCGGGCCGGCCGCCGCGACACCGACCCCGACGAGTACGGTCGCGCCGACGCCGCCCACGACGCGTACGGCTCCGACGTTCTGGCCGAGGCCCTTCGCGACGTCCTCGCCGAGCGCGAGCGCGTCGAGCCCGCGCGCGACACTCACCACCAGCACCGTACCGACGACGAGGAACGGCCAGACCTGGCCGACGAGTTCGGCGTCCCGGCCCGCGATCGACCCCACCTGCCAGAAGCGGAACTCGTCCAGCGCGGCGGCCCGCGTCGTCAGGACGCCCATCGTCACGGACACCAGGAGCGCGTTGATCGCAGCGCCGCCGAGGGCGAGTTTGACCGGGGTCGCACCGCCTCTGCCGCGCGTCGCGATGGCGTACACCGCGACCGAGGCGACGGCCGCGCCGGCGAACGCGAACCACACGTAACCGGTCAGCGTGTGCACCCCGGCGAACGCGATGGCCATGACGACGCCGACCGCCGCGCCCTGGCTGATGCCGAGGATGCCGGGGTCGGCGATGGGGTTGCGGGTGATGCCCTGGAGGACCGTACCGGCGAGTGCGAGCGCGGCGCCGACCATCAGGCCGATGACGGTACGGGGCACCCGCAACTGCCGTACGACTTCGGCGTCGTCGCTGTGACCCCCGTTGAGCAGGGCGTCGAACACCGCGCTCGGCGCGACGGCGCGGGCCCCGACCGCGAGGCTGAGCAGGACCGCGAGCAGCAGGGCCACGGCCGCGGCGGCCGTCCAGCCGATGCGGCGGGCGACGAGGGCGCGTCTGGTGCGGTGGGTCGTCGGGGCGGCGGCTGGCATCGGGACCAATCGGGTGCTGGGCTCAGGCTCTGGGGGTACGACGGCGTGGCTTGGTAAGGCTTGGCTAAGTCTAGGCGTCGAGATCCGGCCACCGACCGGCGGAGGGGTCCAGGCACAATGCTTGTATGACTGCCCTCCCGACCCCGACCCCGGCCAGGCCGCCGCTGACGGTCGGTTTCGACCTCGACATGACCCTCATCGACTCCCGGCCCGGCATCCACGCCGCCTACCTCGCGCTCTCGGCCGAGACCGGTGTCGCGATCGACGCCGACCTGGCCGTGACCCGGCTCGGTCCGCCGCTCGACGAGGAACTGGCGCACTGGTTCCCGGCGGACCGCATCGCGGCGGTGGGTGACCGGTACAGGGAGATCTATCCCACACACGCCATCGCGCCGACGCTGCTGATGGCAGGCGCCCGCGAGGCCGTCGCCGCTGTTCAGGCGCTCGGCGGGCGGGCGATCGTGGTGACGGCGAAGCACGAGCCGAACGCCAGGCTGCATCTCGCGCACCTCGGCGTCGAACCGGACGCGGTGATCGGTTGGCTGTGGGCGGAAGCGAAGGCGCAGGCGCTGCGCGAGCACGGCGCGAGCGTGTACGTGGGCGACCACACCGGCGATGTACGGGGCGCCCGTACGGCGGGTGCGCTCTCGGTCGCGGTGCCGACGGGCCCCTGCGACGAGGAGGAACTGCGGGCGGCGGGCGCGGAAGTGGTACTGCCGGACCTGCTGGCGTTCCCGGAGTGGCTGCGGTCCTACGTGGCGGAGGCCGCGGACCTGGCCTGACGGCGCTGCGCGGCGATCGACCGGAGCAGCCCGGCACCGGCGATCACGAAGCCGACGCCCATCAGCATGCAGAGCGCGTAGGCGAGGGTCGGGAACGGGTCCGTCCCGAGGAACAACGGGGCCACAGTGACCAGTGTGGCCACCGCGCCGATGATGAAGACGATCGCGCCGACACGGACGAGCCGATCACCGGGACCGGCCTCGTGGGCCGCCGGTCCCGTCGCGGGTCCGGTCGCGGGTCCGGTCGTGCTTCCCGTCGCGGGTTCAGCCGTGGGTGATGAAGGAGTAGCAGTCACTCCACCAGGGTAGTTCCCTGCGGAGAGGAACCAACCGGCGACGTCTTGTCACCAGCCCCTGGACCATTAGCCTTGGGTTCGGCGGGTCGTCCGACCCGCTGTAGTGCTATCCAGAGCCGTTCTGTGCGCGCCAGCGCCCCCAACACATATGAGGACGAGGACAGACGTGCCTACCGGCCAGGTCAAGTGGTTCAACCGCGAGAAGGGCTTCGGCTTTCTCTCCCGTGACGACGGCGGAGACGTCTTCGTCCACTCATCGGTCCTCCCTGCCGGAGTCGACGCACTGAAGCCGGGCCAGCGCGTCGAGTTCGGCGTCGTCGCGGGCCAACGCGGCGACCAGGCCCTCTCGGTCACCGTCCTCGACCCGGCCCCCTCGGTGGCGGCGGCCCAGCGCCGCAAGCCCGACGAACTGGCCTCGATCGTCCAGGACCTGACGACGCTCCTGGAGAGCATCACACCCGTGCTCGAACGGGGCAGATACCCGGACAAGTCCCAGGGCGCGAACATCGCGGGCCTGCTCCGCGCGGTGGCGGACCAGCTCGACG
>NZ_JARJHW010000312.1:0-4667 GCF_040560175.1 Streptomyces panacea | reverse complement strand
CCGCCCTGCCCGACGGCCCGCAGCCGCCGCTCGGCCGCGTCCCGCACCGGATCCGTCGCCACCACCAGCAGCTCGTCCCCCCGCCGCAGCACGGTGGACGGCCCCGGCACGAAGCTCTTGTCCTCCCGTACGACCAGCGTGACCGCCGACCCCGCGGGCAGCCGCAGCTCGCCGACCTCCACGCCGTGCATCTTCGACCGGTCCGGGATGGCCACGGACAGCAGATGACCGCGCAGCCGCTCCAGCGGCGCCGACTCGACCCCGAGGTCGGCCGCCTCGGCGGGGTTGCCGAGGTGCAGCATCCTGGCGACCCAGGGCAGCGTCGGCCCCTGCACGAGTGTGTAGACGACGACCAGCACGAAGACGATGTTGAAGATCCGGTGGCTGCCCTCGATCCCCGAGACCATCGGGATGGTCGCGATGACGATGGGCACGGCGCCACGCAGCCCCGCCCACGACATCAGCGCCTTCTCCTGCCAGGGGATACGGAACGGCGCGAGGCTGACCAGTACGGACAGGGGCCGCGCCACCGCGGTCAGCACCAGGCCCACTATCACCGCGGGCCAGAAGTCGTCGCCCAGTTCGTGCGGCGTCACCAGCAGCCCCAGCAGGACGAACATGCCGATCTGCGCGAGCCAGCCGAGCCCCTCCGCGAAACCGCGGGTCGCGGGCGCGTGCGGCAGCTTGGAGTTCCCCAGCAGCATGGAGGCCAGGTAGACGGCGAGGAATCCGCTGCCGTGGGCCATGGCCCCGGCCGCGTACGCGACGACGGCGATGGCCATCACGGCGATCGGGTACAGACCGGAGGCCGGCAGCGCCACATGCCGGAGCCCGAAGGCGCCCAGCCAGCCGACCGCGATCCCGACGGCGGCACCGATGGCCAGCTCCAGGACGATCTCGCCGACCAGTACGTACCAGTGCTCCACCGGTCCGACGGTCGACAGCGCCACGACCATGATCACCACGGGGGCGTCGTTGAAGCCCGACTCCGCCTCCAGCGCGCCCGTCACCCTCGACGGCAGCGGAATCTTCCTCAGTACGGAGAAGACGGCGGCGGCGTCCGTGGACGAGACGACCGCGCCGATGATCAGCGCCTGCCGCCAGTCCAGACCGACGAGATAGTGCGCGGCGGCCGCGGTGACGCCCACGCTCACGCCGACACCGACGGTCGACAGGGCGACGGCGGCCGGCAACGCGGGTTTGGCCTCTTTCCACTTGGCGGCGAGACCGCCCTCGGCGAGGATCACGACCAGCGCGGCGTAGCCGATCACCTGGGTCAGCTCGGCGTTGTCGAACTTGACGTTGAAGATGCCGTCCTGGCCTATGACGACGCCGATCCCGAGGTAGAGCAGCAGGCTGGGCAGCCCGCTCCGGGACGAGATCCGTACCGCGGCGACTGCGATCAGCAGCACGAGCGAGCAGATGAGCAGGAGTTCATTGAGCTGGTGGACAGTCAGCGGCCGATCCTTCCCCTCGCGCACACCGGATCGTTTCTCCGGCAGTAGGCACTTCGTTACCTTACCTAATCTTTAACGTTTTCTTGACGCGATCGATCGTCCGTGCGATCGATCGCGTGATTTCCTGTGTGATCGTCTGAGGAGTCCCGTCGGGCCGTACTCCGGGTCGTACTAGTGACACCGCGTCGGGACGGGTGAAGCGCTGCGCCTATGGTTGCTGCAGCATTCCAGGACCACCCTGCCCCTCGAAGGACAGCGATGCCCGCCAACTCAACGCCCCCCGCCACCAAAAAGAAGGGGCGACGCGCCCGCTTTGTCGTGATCGTCCTGGTGCTGGCGCTGGTAGCAGGCGTTGGTTACGGCGCCTACTGGGGCGTCAGCACCGTGCGTGCCTCGCTCCCGCAGACCACCGGCACGATAAAGCTGCCGGGACTCGACGGCCAGGTCGAGGTCAAGCGCGACAGTTACGGCGTCCCGCAGATCTACGCGAATACCGACAAGGACCTGTTCCGCGCGCAGGGCTACGTCCAGGCGCAGGACCGCTTCTGGGAGATGGACGTCCGGCGCCACATGACCTCGGGGCGGCTTTCCGAGATGTTCGGCAAGGGGCAGGTCGCGACGGACGAGTTCCTGCGCACGCTCGGCTGGCGGCGGGTGGCCCAGCAGGAGTACGACACCAAGCTCTCGGACGAGACGAAGAAGAACCTCCAGTCGTACGCGGACGGCGTCAACGACTACCTCAAGGGCCGCGACGGCAAGGACATCTCCGTCGAGTACGCCGCGCTGAACTTCACCAACGACTACAAGCCCGCGAAGTGGACCCCCGTCGACTCCGTGGCCTGGCTCAAGGCGATGGCGTGGGACCTGCGCGCCAACATGCAGGACGAGATAGACCGTTCGCTGCTCACGAGCAGGATGGACGAGAAGCAGATCAAGGACCTGTATCCGTCGTATCCGTACGACAGGAACCAGCCGATCGTCAGCGAGGGCGCGGTCGACCCGCTCGCGAAGGAGTTCGACCCGAAGGCCGAACCGGGCGACGCGACGGGCACCGGCACGGGAACGGGCACAGGTACGGGAACAGGCACCGGCACCGGCACGGGAACGGGCACCGGTACGGGAACAGGCACCGGCACGGGCGGCGCCGTCGAGGGCCTGGAGTCCCAGCTCGACGCCCTCTCCGGCACCCTCGACGAGATCCCCGCCCTCCTCGGCCCCAGCGGCAGCGGCATAGGCTCCAACTCGTGGGTCGTCTCCGGCGAGTACACGACGACCGGCAAGCCGCTGCTCGCCAACGACCCGCACCTCGCGCCCCAACTGCCCTCCGTCTGGTACCAGATGGGCCTGCACTGCCGCAGCTTCACCAAGGACTGCCAGTACGACGTCGCCGGCTACACCTTCGCCGGCATGCCGGGCGTCATAATCGGCCACAACAAGGACATCGCCTGGGGCATGACCAACCTCGGCGCCGACGTGACCGACCTCTATCTGGAGAAGGTCAACGGCGACACCTACCAGTACGGGAACGAGCAGAAGAAGTTCAAGACCCGTCAGGAAACGATCAAGGTCGCCGGGGGCAAGTCCAAGACCATCACGGTCCGCTCCACCGAGAACGGCCGCCCGGTCGTCTCCGACCGCAACTCCGAGCTGCGCAAGGTCGGCGACAAGGCCCCCGTCAACAACGCCGCCCCCGACCGCGGCGAGGGATACGCGGTCTCCCTCCAGTGGACCGCCCTTGAGGCGGGCAAGTCCATGGACGCGGTCTTCGCGCTCAACAAAGCGAAGAACTTCCCCGAGTTCCGCCAGGCGGCCCGGAACTTCGAGGTCCCCTCGCAAAACCTGATCTACGCGGACACGAAGGGCAAGATCGGCTACCAGGCGCCCGGCCGGATCCCGATCCGCGCCGAGGGCGACGGCTCGATGCCGGCCCCCGGCTGGGAGCCGAAGTACCGCTGGGAGGACTACATCCCCTTCGACGAGCTTCCTTACGAGGAGGACCCGGAGCGCGGCTACATCGTCACCGCCAACCAGGCCGTCATCGACTCGGACGACTACCCGTACCCGCTGACCGAGGACTGGGGCTACGGCGCCCGCAGCGAGCGGATCAACGACCTCATCAAGTCGAAGATCAAGGACGGTGGCAAGATCTCCACCGACGACATGCGCACCATGCAGACCGACAACTACAGCGAGATCGCCAAGCTGCTGATGCCGCACCTGCTGAAGGTCGATGTCTCGGACCCCTCGATCCGCGAGGCCCAGAAGCTCCTCGAAGGCTGGGACAACTCCCAGGAGCCGGACTCGGCGGCGGCCGCGTACTTCAACGCGGTCTGGCGCAACGTCCTCAAGCTCGCCTTCGGGAACAAGCTTCCCAAGGAGATGCGCGTCAAGGGGGAGTGCCTCAACGTGCGCCCCGCCGACAGCACGGGCCCGGCCGACGACCTCGAAGAACTGGTACGGGAGTGCGGCCAGCGCTCCGCGGACTCGGCGCAGCCCGACGGCGGCGACCGGTGGTTCGAGATCACCCGCAAGATCCTCAAGGACGAGGACAACGACTGGTGGCAGGCCCCCAAGACGCGGGTCGAGGGTCCGGCCAAGACGCGTGACGAACTCCTGCTGCGCGCGCTCACGGACGCGCGCTGGGAGCTGACCGCCAAGCTCGGCAAGGACGTCTCCACCTGGAGCTGGGGCCGGCTGCACCAGCTGACCCTGGAGAACCAGACCCTCGGTACGGAGGGTCCCGGCATCGTGAAGTCCCTCCTCAACCGCGGCCCGTGGAATCTGGGCGGCGGCGAGGCCGCGGTCAACGCCACGGGCTGGAACGCGGCCGGCGGCTACGACGTCAGGTGGGTGCCGTCCATGCGGATGGTGATCAACGTCGACGACTGGGACAAGTCCCGCTGGATCAACCTGACCGGTGCCTCGGGGCACGCGTACAGCGCGAACTACACCGACCAGACGGAGAAGTGGGCCAAGGGCGAGCTGCTCGACTGGCCGTTCAGCAGCAGAGCCGTGGAGGAGAGCACGGGGGACACCCTGACGCTCACGCCGTAGGGCGCCCCGCGCCCGGCCGGGCAGCCCCGGCCGGGCGCGTCCTCACGCGCTCGTGAAGCGCCTCGTCCCACCCGGAGTGACCACCAGGTGCACGGGACGGTCGTGCGGCTCCTCCGGGACCCGCTCGACCACCTCGTGGTCGTACAGCAGCACCGC
>NZ_JARJHW010000311.1:0-4689 GCF_040560175.1 Streptomyces panacea | reverse complement strand
GGCCGCGGTCGCGGTCGCGGGTCGGCCCGCCGGCCGGGTGACCTCAATCGCCGCGCGGGCTCGATACGGCCGGGGCCGTCTCGACGGTGCCGGGCGCGGTCAGGCCCGTAGCCACGACACGGGTGGCGCCCGAGCGCTGGTGGCGCATCGCCAGCGCCACCAGGGCCACCGCCACCACCGTCATCGCCGCCCCCGCCCAGGCCGTCGACGCGAAGCCCAGCCCCGCGTCGATCACCGTGCCGCCCAGCCACGGACCCCCGGTGTTGCCCAGGTTGAACGCCGACGTCGCCGTCGCGCCCGCCAGGATCGGGGCCGCCGCCGCCACATTGAACATCCGGGCGTTCAGCGCCGGCGCCGTGAAGAACGCCGAGAAGCCCAGCAGCAGGGACAGCACCACCACCGCCACCGCGCTCGACGCGAGGAGCGCCAGTGCGGACAGGAACACCGTCGACGCCACCACCCCGCTCAGCAGCACCCCGAAGAGATGCGCGTCCGCGACCCGGCCGCCGATCACCGTGCCGATCAGCGCGCCGACGCCGAACAGCGCGAGCACCGTCGGGACCCAGCCCTCGTCGAGCCCGGCCACGTCCGTCAGCAGCGGAGCCAGATAGGAGAACGCGCAGAAGACCCCGCCCGCCGCGAGCGCCGTGATCGCGATGGCGAGCCAGACCTGGCGGTCGCGGTAGATCAGCAACTCGCGCCGCAGCTCCGGCTTCCGCTCCGGCAGCGGGATACGCGGGATGAGCGTCGCCACACCGACCAGCGCGACCGCGGACGCGGCACCGACCGCCCAGAACGCGGAACGCCAGCCCAGATGCGTACCGAGGAACGCCCCCGCCGGCACGCCGAGCACGTTCGCGATCGACAGTCCGCCGATCATCACGGCCATCGCGCGGGCGCGCGACGTCGTCGGCACCATCGCGATGGCGACCGCCGCGCCGACCGCCCAGAAGCCCGCGCACGCGAACGCGCTGACGACGCGCGAGACGAACAGGACTTCGTAGGTGGGTGCGAGCGCGCCCGCGACCTGGCCGAGGCCGAAGACGGAGATCAGCGCGATGAGCGTCGTACGGCGCGGCAGCCGCAGCGTCGCCACGGCGAGCAGCGGGGCGCCGACCACCATGCCGATCGCGAACGCGGATATCAGCAGACCCGCCTGCGGGATGGTGACCATGTCGTCGGCGATCGGAGGCAGCAGCCCGGACAGCATGAACTCACTGGTCCCGAGCGCGAAGACGGACAGCCCGAGTATGTACACGGCGAGGGGCATGCGGGCGCGGCTGGGCGCGACGGGAGCAGAATCAGGCATGACGCGTACAACCACGCGGCCCCGTCCCCTCATTCCTGCCGACGCCGGTCGGTCGGGGCCGCCGCCTGTCGGCCGTCGGTCAGTCGCCGAGGGTCTCCAGCTCGGCGGTGAGATTCGCGCGGGCCCGCTCCTCCCAGGCCGCCGCACCGTGCGGCGTACGGAACAGCCTTTGCAGGTCCAGGAGTTGACGCAGGACGGCCGCGCGGCCCGCCCGGAACGCGTCGTCCGGGACGAAGCCGTACTCCTCCCGTACGGCGCGGGTGTACGCCTCGTACTCCTCCGGCTCGCCCGCCAGGATCGCGAGATCCGCGTCACACAGCACCTCGCCGTTGGTGTCGCCGGGCGCCGGGTCGTGGGTGACGGTGAGGCGGACGAGGCGGGCGACCTCGTCCGTACGGTCGGCCGGCACGCCCGCCTCGGTGAGCGCGCGCACCGCGAGGACGGCGCTGCGCTCCTCGTTCTCGGAGCGGTCGGGGCGGTAGACGGCGTCGTGGAACCAGGCGGCGAGGCGCACGGCCTCGGGGTCGTCCGCGTGCGGGGCGAGGGTGTCGATGTGCTCCAGGACGGCGAGGAGGTGATCGGCGGTGTGATACCTGCGCTGGGGCTCGGCCCACCGTGTCAGGAGTTCGTCGGCGTAGGGGAGGGCATCGGGCGTTTCCCCCTCCCGTACCGCGGTGAGGGTGCGCAGCCATCGGCCACGCAGGGTGTCGTCCTCGGGGGTGTTGAGAGCTGTTGCCGTAGCTGCCATGGAGGAAGAGCCTAGATGCCTGTGCGCGGCCTCCAACTCCGCGTTGAACTGGGCGCCCGCCACCAGCGACAGGTTCGACAGCCAGAGCCAGACGAGAAAGACGACACTGCCCGCGAGCGAGCCGTAGAGCCGGCTGTACGTCCCCGAGTGGGCCGCGTACAGCGCGAATCCCGCCGACATCAGCAGCCACAGCAGCACGGCGAGCACCCCGCCGGGCAGCGCGCGCCGCAGATGCCGGGTGCCGGGCGGGCCCGTACGGAAGACGATGAGGACCAGAACCGCCGCGAGCGCCAGCAACAGCGGCCACTTCAGCCCGGTCCACACCACGCTCCCCGTACTCCCGATGCCCAGCACCGGACCGATCCGGTGGACCGCGTCGCCCGTCAGCACCAGCGTGAACGCGCTCGTGACGAGGAGCGCGAGCAGCGCGCACGCCGTGACCACGATGCGCGGCGCCGTACGCCACGGCGGGCGGTGGTCGACGGCGCCGTTCATCCTGTGCAGCGCCCGGCGGAAGACACCGAGATAGCTGGAGGAGGACCAGAGCGCGCCGATCGCACCGAAGATCGTCAGCAGCCAGGCCGCGGTGCGCTGGTGCGTCATCTGGTTCAGCGCCTCGTGGATCAGCTGCCGGGACTGGGCCGGGACGAGCGCGGTGATCTCGGCCGCCAGCTCGCTGGACGCGTCGGAGCCCGCGAGCCCGATGGCGGCCACGGTCACCAGGAGGGCCGGGATGATCGCCAGGACCGTGTAGTACGTGAGGGCGGCGGCCGAGTCGGTGGCGTCGTCCCGCCACAGGGCGATCGGGGTCCGACGGAGCGCGTGGGCGTAGTGGCGGGGCTCACGAGGGGGGTGCTTGGCGCGTGGTGGGTGCGGGGGCCACCAGGCGTGTGCCGGACGGGACTTGGGCACTCTGGTCTCCCCGTTGGGTGGGTGGCGGTCGAGCTCGGCGGCCGTTCTGTCGTACCGCCTGCCCTTCAGGGTGCCCTGCGAGGGCCCTTCGATGCTGCTCACAGCAGTGGCGCACGTGTGGTGTCGCGTGCGGTGCGGATCCCGCCGAGACGGGGGCGGGACCGGCCCCTGGCCCCGGCCGGGGCGCGGAGCCGTACGACCGCGTCGATACGGCGTGAGCCCTCGCTGCTCGTCCGGGCGTCGGCGACCGGGCCCGCGTCGATCCGCCGTATGACATCGGCCGGGGTGGCGTCCGCCTCCAGCCGTACGGAGAAGGTCGCGCGCATGCGGTGCGGCCGGCCCGACAGGGTCACCCGGGCCCGGTTCACACCGGGGATCTGCTCCGTCCCCTCCTCCATGGCCGCCGTCAGCGCGCGGGTACGGAGCCCGAGCCCCGGGCGGGGGAGCGGGAGCGTGCGCGGCTGGCCGGTCCGGAACTGGGCCAGCAGCCACCACACGAGCAGCAGGAACGCGACGGCGAGCGCCGCGATGACGGCCGGGGTCCACCAGCCGTGATCGCGCAGCCGGGACAGTTGGGCGCGGTCCGTCAGGGCGCTGTCGGTGCGGGCGGTGGCCGACGCGGGCCACCAGCCGGGGAGGTGCGCGCGTACGGTCTCGTGCCCGGTCAGGACCCAGGCGCCCGCACCGGCCAGAACCGCACCGAGCACGGCCATCAGGGTGCGGTCGACGGCGCTACGGGGCCGGGGCCGGAGCCGGGACGTGGGCATCGGGGGGTGTCTCCTTATGTTCGGGGACCTGCCTGCGGTCCTGTTCGGGGTCCTGCGGGCGGGGCGGCTGCCAGTACTCGTCGCGGCTGACACGGACCCGCACGCGCGGCGGCTTCGCCAGACCGAGACCGGTCACGACGTCCCGCGTGACGCGTGTGAGCACGTCGCGCGCCTCGCCAGGGTCACCGAAGCTGATCCGCGCGCTTACGGCGATCCGGCGGCGCCCGGCCGTGATCCGTACGCGCGAGACACCGGGCACGTCGGCCGCGCGATGACGCACGAGAGCAGCCACGGCCGGCCTGTCGACGGCGGCGCGCACGCCGGACATCGCCAGGAGCCCGCGCAGTCCGGGCGTGAGCGCCACGAACACCAGCCACAGCCCGGCCACCGTCGACACGGCGGCGCCGACGGCCACCGCTGTGTCGGCGGGACCGTGGCTCGTCAGCCAGTCCAGCGCGCGCACCCGCACGTCGGACGGCGCGCGGCCGACCGCGACCGCGACGACGTCGGCGAGCAGTGCCCCGCACACGACCGCGCCGATCAGCGCGAACACGGCTGCCGGGGCCCGGCGTTCGGACCAGGGGCGGCGGCCGGCGCGGGGCGCGACGGACTCCGCCGACTCCGCCGGCTCCCCTGGCTCGTCCGCCGGTGTCGGTGACCGCGCGAGGCGGGTGATCCGGACCGCCGTACGCCCGACCGTCAGGCCCGTGAGGTACGCGGTGCGTTCTGTCACCCGCCGCTGAAGATCCGCCCCGGACGTTTCGAGAGGGGCGGGGTAGGTCAGGGCGACATCGAGATGGATGCGGTCGACCCGGCTGCCGTGTACGTCTGCCGACGCACGCACCACCTGACCCCCGCCCGGCCGCAGCACCTCCTCGGCGGCCCGGCCCGCCACCCGCCGTACCACCCGGTCCGCGATCCGCGTCGCGCCACGGTCGGTGGGCGGGGGCACA
>NZ_JARJHW010000310.1:0-4708 GCF_040560175.1 Streptomyces panacea | reverse complement strand
GGGTTCACCCGATCGAGCGTCTTGCCGATCTTGGCGATCCCGGCGTACCGTTGACTGAGTCAAGGAAAAAGATTCAGCGAGGGGTCGGGGGGACCATGACCATTCAGGAGATTCGCGCGTTCAACCGCTTCTACACCAACCTCATCGGCGCGCTGAATTACAGCAAACACCTCTACACGCCGTACACACTGACCGAGTCACGGCTGCTGTACGAGCTCGCGCACACGCCACGTACGGACGCCGCCGAACTCCGTGCCGAACTGTCTTTGGACGCGGGCTATTTGAGCAGAATGCTCACCAAGTTCGAGCGGGAAGGGCTGGTGGAGCGCGCCCCGTCGGAGCACGACGCCCGGCGGCAGCGGATCACGCTGACACAGCAGGGGCGCGGGACCGCCGCGCTGCTCGACGAGCGATCGCACGAGGCCGTCGGCACGCTGCTGGACCGGGTGGAGCCGGACAAGCGCCCGCGTCTCGTGGAGGCGTTGCGGACGGCCAGGGAAATACTGAGCGCCGACGGGACGGCGGCCGAAGGCCGCCGGGGGTCCGCCCGTCGCGACGGGCCCGTGCTGCGTGAGCCGGTCCCTGGCGATCTGGGCTGGATGGTGCAGCGGCACGGCGCGGTGTACGCGGCGGAGTACGGATGGGATGCCACTTTCGAGGGCCTGGTCGCCAGGATCGTCGCCGACTTCGCGGCGGATCACGACGAGCGGCTGGAGCGGGTGTGGATAGCCGAGCTCGACGGCCGGCCGGTGGGCTCGGTGATGTGCGTACGGGACGAGGCGCCCGACACCGCGCGGCTGCGGCTTCTCCTTGTCGAACCGGAGGCACGCGGACACGGCCTGGGTGAGCGAATGGTCGAAGCGGTTGTGGATTTCGCCCGCGACGCGGGGTATCGGGAGGTGGTGCTGTGGACCAACGACGTCCTGACCGCCGCCCGGAAGCTCTACGTGCGGTCGGGGTTCACCCTCGTCGCTGAGAAACCGCACCGTTCCTACGGAGCGGACCTGGTCGGCCAGGACTGGCGGCTCCCGCTCGTCGACGAGTCCGTCGTGGGCTCTCTCTCGTGAAAGGAGACGCGAAGTGAAATTCGCTTTCTCGACCCTCGGTGTCCCCGGCCTTCCCATCCCCGAGGTCGTCGCCCTCGCGAGTCGGACCGGCTACCAGGGTGTGGAGTTGCGCGCTCACCCGGAGGAGCCCGTACACCCCGGCATCGACGCGCGGGAACGGGCCGCTGTGGTCGACGAGTTCAAGCGTCGCGGGGTCGAGATCCTGACCGTGGCGGGCTATGTGCGGGTGGCCGCCGAAGGCGGTGACGAGGAGCGGTTGAGCCGGGAGCTGGAGGAACTGATCGTGCTGGCGCGCGACCTGGGCGCCTCGTACGTACGAGTCTTCCCGGGCGGCGGGGACCAGGACCCCGAGGCCGCCGACGCGACGGCCGCCCGCCGGCTGGCCGCGGCGGCGCCGCTCGCCGCGGATTCGGGGGTGCGGGTCCTGCTGGAGACACACGACTCCCACCGCACGGGGGCGGACGCGATTCGTATCCTCGGTCTTGTCGGCCACAAGCAGGTGGGTGCGCTCTGGGACGTGATGCATACCTGGCTCGGTGGCGAACGACCCGTCACCAGCCACGCGTCGCTGTCGCCGCACCTCGGCTATGTGCAGGTGAAGGACATCGCGTCGGCGGAGGACACCACGCCGTTGGCGCTGGGCGCGGGGGTGTTGCCGTTGGGCGAGAGTGTCGGCCTGTTCGCCGGGGACGGGGACGACGGGTGGCTGTGCTGGGAGTACGAGAAGCGCTGGTACGCGGACGCGGCGGACCTTCCCGACCTGCTGATCCCCGGGCGCGAGTATCTGGAGGCGCTGCTCGCCCGGGGGCACTGACGGAGGTCGGGCCGGGAGACCCGGGTCAGGGTTGCCGGGGCTTGCGGGCCAGCATGTGCGCCTGGGGGACGGCCGCCGACAACTCGTACCCGTAGGGCTCGCGCAGGAGTCGGGCGGTCACCTCGAACCCGGCCTGGTTCAGCGACTCGGCGATGCGGTCGGGGGACAGCCTGCGGAAGTCGAGGGAGACGGGGTGGCCGAAGGCCTCGTCGAAGTGCAGCGGCTCGTCGCCGACCTGGAAGGCGAGCAACAGATGGCCGCCGGGGGCGAGCACCCGGTGGAACTGTGCGAAGACGAGGGGCAGTTGCTCCGGCACGATGTGAATGATCGAGTACCAGGCGACCGCGCCGGCGAGGCCACCGTCCGGCAGGTCCAGGTCGGTCATCGAACCTTCCTCGAACCGCAGCTCGGGGAAGGACCGGCGGGCCAGCGCGACCATCGCGGGTGACAGATCGATGCCGGAGATGTCGAGGCCGAGCGCATGCAGATGGGCGGTCACCCGGCCGGGGCCGCTGCCGATCTCGACGACGGGACCGGCGCCGTCGGCCCGTACGTACTCGGCGAAGGTGCCGAGCATCGCACGCCCCAGCGGGTCGGTCTCCAGGACGGATTCGAAGCGCTCGGCGTAGTCGACGGCGATGGCGTCGTACCCGGCTCGGGTGTCGCGTAGATAGGAGGGTTCAGATGCGCTCATGGGCGAGGAGGTTAGCCACCCGTCCGGTGGCCGTGGGTAGGGGGGTGGGACCGTGCGGATGCCTCCCCCGCGCCCCAGGGACGTCAGCGGGGCGCCGCCCACCAGCAGGGCCGCCGCGCACCGGCGGAGAGGCATCACGTGCTCGTCCAGCGGCGGGGCGGCCGAGGGCACGCCGAACACGGGGACCAGAAGGGAGAACGGCGCCCGCAGCCTCGGCATCGAGCCCCCACCTCATGCGGAGGAACCTCCTGCGGAGGCGGCCAGTTGCCGGCCGGTTGGGACCCGGTCCCCCGGTTCCCCGGGCCCCTACGTAACGGCAGGTGCGGTGTTCCTGGGCTTACCGCATCTTTTCGATGAAATCGGCGGAATCTTCGCTTCCCGGGAACCTCGTGAGTCGCCCATCCGTCCTATTCATGTGCTCCCGTCGACTTTCCGCAGCGCGGTGTCGGCCCTCGTGCTCACTGGCTACGATCGCTGACTCCCCTCTCCAGGCCGCCTGCGGCCGGGCAGCACACCGCCACCGGTGCGCCCCCCTTGTTTGCGCCGGTGGCGGTCCCGTGCTCACGGGCCTGCGGGTTACGGGCTACTGACGCAGCGTCGGCATCCGCTCCAGGTCCCGCTTGTCGAGCTTCGCGTCGAACGCGGCGAGCGGCTTCGCCTTCGCGGCGTCCTGCTGCACGGCGGCCGGTGCGACGTCCGCCCAGTCGAGGATCCTGGCCGTGGCCTTCGCCTTCTCGTCGGCCACCAGGCCGGCGACGTTGGCGCCGTGGTTGGCGCCCGGCGCGGTGAACACGTGAGTGTCCTTCGTGCCGCGGCCGGGACGGAAGCGCTCGGCGCCCCACGGGTCGTTCTCGCCGTAGACGAACATCATCCGGTTCGCGTGGTGGCGGACCCAGTTGTCGACGGACGCCATCTCCCACGGCCGGAACTTCATGGGGATGTCGCGCGGGACGAAGTTCCGCGGCGGCTGGTAGCCGTAGCGGCTCAGATTGCCCAGGTGGGGCAACTTGACGGTGGGCGCGCCGAGTTCGGTGCCCGCCTGGTAGTAGTACGGCGTGTACCCGGCGAGGCCCTGGTCGGTGTAGAAGGAGAAGCCGGAGATCGCGTCGATGATGTTGTAGATCTCCTCGTCCGACGCGGTGGCCGGCGGGATGTCAGCGCAGTCGGCTTCCAGGCTGTACTGCCAGAAGGCCCAGACGAAGTCGAGCACCACGGCTTCGTACGCCTTGTCGAGCGTGCCGACGGTGGTGAACGTCGCGCCTTCCGCCGTGGCCCACGTCTCGTACATCTTCTCCAGCGGCTCACGCCTGACCAGCGCCTCGCGCTGCACGGCGTTGAGCTTGGCGCGGCACTCCTCGGTGCCGACCTGCTCGAAGAAGCGGTCGTAGGCGGAATCCTCCTTGTTCACCACGTCGTTGGGCGCGACGTAGGCGACGACGCCGTCCATGTCCCGCGGGTGGAAGCGCTCGTAGTACGTGGCGGTCATGCCGCCCTTCGAGCCTCCGGTGGCGAGCCACTTCTTGGGGTAGATCTTCTTCAGCGCGCCGAAGATCCGGTGCTGGTCGGCCGCGGCCTGCTCGTAGTCGAGCGTCGACCAGTCGGCCGGGTCGGGACGGGACGGCGTGAAGAAGCGGTACTCGAGCGAGATCTGGTTGCCGTCGATGATCCGTGTCGGCTCACTGCGGCTCGGGTTGGTGGACACGCCGTACCCGCTCGTGAAGAACACGGTGGGGCGGCTGGTGTCCTTGTGCAGCAGCGTGAGGCGCTGCTTGAAGGTGCCCTTCGACGGTCGTTCGTGGTCGACCGGCTGGGTGTAGTTGAGGACGAAGTATCGGTAACCGGGGTACGGCTTCTCCTCGATCAGGCTCATCCCCGGGATGGCGAGGATCTGGTCCTTGATGTCGGGGGCCGCGGATCCCGCGTTCCCGTCGGCGGCGGTTGCCGCACCGGCTGTGCCCAGCGTGCCGACGAGCAGCACGAGCGACAGCAGCCATCTCAGCGCCTTGCGCATTCACACTCCCTGTGTTCATGACAGACGCCCGCGAACCTAGCCGGGGAGGCACCCGCGCCGCCAGCCCCCACGAGGTGGTCGCACCCGGATGGCGCCTCCCGGACGACGCCTCCCGCCTGCCA
>NZ_JARJHW010000031.1:0-53676 GCF_040560175.1 Streptomyces panacea | reverse complement strand
GGGCAAGAAGGCGGCGGGCGCGAAGAAGAGCGCGTCGAAGACCGCGTCGAAGGCGGCGTCCAAGACCGCGGCGGAGAGGAAGACCGCGGCCAAGAAGACTGCGGCCAAGAAGACGGTGACGGGCAAGACGGCGACGGGCAAGACGGCCGCGAAGAAGGCGGCGGCCAAGAAGACCACGGCGAAGAAGGCCCCGGCGAGGAAGCGCTCCGCCTGAGAGCTGAGCCGCGCCTGCCCAGCCGCAGGGCCAGGCGTCGCAGGCCGGGCCGGACTTTGCGGACACGCCCTAGCGGCGCCGTGTGTCCCGCAGGGTGAAGTCGTCGGGCAGCGGCGTGTGCAGCGCGTTCAGCGCGGCGACGAGCTTCTTCTCCTCGTACGTGAAGTGCGACTCCACCAGTGCGACGAGACCGCCCAGTTCACCACGCACCCGACGCGCCTCGGCGGCGTCCGGGACCGGGCTGATGCCGTCGAGCAGGTCCTGGAGCCGGCCGAGGACGGCGGTCACCATGTGGTGGTCCCGCGCGAGCTGTTCGAGTACGGGGGCGAGTTCGGGGAACTGCCGCGCCAGCGCGGGGAAGACGCCGTCGTCCTCCGCCGTGTGATGCCGGGTCAGGGCGGAGCAGAACGCGAGGCAGTGCGCCCGCAGTTCGCGTGGGCGTTCGCCGCCGCCCGCGAGATGGCCGTCGACGTCGTCCTGAAGCCCGGCGAGCTCCTCCCGGAGCCGGATGTGCACATCGGTCAGTTGATTGCCGAACGCCACGAGGCGGTCGCCCGGCACGCTGTCCGGCACGGCTGAGGTCCCCATGCCCCGCAGCGTAATCGTATGCGCGTAATGGATTCTGTTGGATTCTGTGCGACGCACCCTGGCGGATCCGGTGGATTCCGGCGGACAATCCGGGGCGCGGGCGCCCCTTCAGGCTCAGCCCTGTCATCACCAACTCGCGCCCCGTGTTTGCCCGTTGGGCCCGGCTCCGAGTGAGAGGGACAAGCGATGACGAACAGCGGACCAAGAGCAGCGAATCGATGGCGCGCCGCCTGCGCGAGCGCGCTCGCGGGGGTGCTCTGCCTGGGGACCCCGGCAGCCGCCCAGGACGAGGCGAGCGACCCCCGGCCCGGCGGCACCGCCTGGACCGTGTCGCGGGGCGGGCCCACCGCCGCCCTACGGCTCGACCCCGCCGACGGCACCGTCACCCTCGCCGTAGGCGACGGGAACCGCACCCTCGTCGAGCCCTCGCCCGTCGGCATCGTCACCGAGGACGCCGACCTGACGCGCGGACTGCGCCTGGTGGATCGCGAGGACCGCCGAATCGCGGAGCGGTACACCACCGTCGTCGGCAAGGAGCGCCGTCGCACCGTCGACATGGCGGAGTCACGCTTCACCCTGGAAGGGGCGGGCGGGGCCCGGGTCGACCTGGTCGTGCGCGCCGCGGGCGACGGAGTCGCGTACCGCTACGTGCTCCCCGGCGGCGAGGGCGGCACCGGCGCCGTGCTGCGCGAGGCGTCCGGCTTCGTGCTGCCGGGTGACGCGCCCGCCCGGCTGAGCGACTACTCGGTCAACTACGAGCAGCCGTACGACGGTTCGACCGCCGCCGGGGCGGACAGCGGCCAGTACGCGTACCCCGCGCTGTTCCAGGTGGGCGACGACCACGTACTCCTCTCCGAGGCCGACGTCGACGGCCGCTATCCCGCGAGCCGGCTCACCCACACGACCGGCAGCGGGCGCTACGAGGTGGCGCTGGCCGACCCCTCGGTGCCCGTACCCTCCGGCGGGCCCCTCGCGACACCCTGGCGGACCGTGATCGCCGGCGACCTGGCGACGGTGACGGGGTCCACGCTCGTGGACGACCTGGCCCCGCCCTCCCGTGTCGCGGACACCTCCTGGATCCGCCCCGGCACCGTCGCCTGGTCCTGGCTCGCCGGATTCGGGGCGGCGCAGCGCAGCCTGGAGACCCAGCAGCGGTTTGTGGACTACGCGGCGGCCCACGGCTGGGAGTACTCCCTCGTCGACGACGGCTGGAACACCACCGACTGGATGCCGCAGCTGATGGAGTACGCCGAACGGCGCGGCGTGGGCGTCCTGTTGTGGATGCACTGGACCGATCTCGACACCGCCGCCGAGCGCACGGCCCAGCTCGACAAGGTCAAGAAGTGGGGCGCCGCCGGGCTGAAGATCGACTTCATGGACTCCGACTCACGCGAACGCATGGGGTGGTACGACGAGATCCTCCGGGAGACCGCCGACCGCGAGCTGATGGTCAACTTCCATGGCTCGACGCTCCCGCACGGCATCCAGCGCACCTGGCCGCACGTCATGACGATGGAAGGCGTGCACGGCGCCGAGCAGGGCAACGTCCAGGCCGACGACATGGCGACGCTGCCCTACACCCGCAACGTGGTCGGCTCCATGGACTTCACCCCCATGGGCTTCCAGTTCGGGCGGCGCAACAACACCGAGGCCGCCGAGCTGGCGCTCTCCGTCGTGTACGAGTCCGGGTTCCAGAACTACGCGGGCAGCGTCGAGGCGTACCGCTCCCGGCCCGAGGTCGCCCGGTTCCTCGAACAGGTACCGACCGTCTGGGACGAGAGCCGGCTTGTCGCCGGGACGCCCGGTGAGGGGGCGACCTTCGCGCGCAGGAACGGCGACCGGTGGTTCGTCGGCTCGGTCAGGGCGGGTGCCGCCGGTACGGAGCGGGTGCCGCTGACCTTCCTGGGACCGGGCTCGTGGCGGGTCGACACCGTGCGGGACGGTACGGCCGGTCTGGTCAGAGAGAGCAGGGTGACGACCCGTCAAGACGCGATCACGGTGCCCGTGTTGGCGAACGGCGGCTTCGTGGCACAGATCTGCCGCGCCGTGCCGGGCCGCGACAGCTGCGACCTGCTGGTGGACGCCGTGCCGGTCGGGACGCTGTCCGTCACCCCCGCGAAGGCCGACGCCGGGCCGGGCACGACGGTCGACGTCTCGGCGAGCTTCGTGCTGGACGAGGCGGGCCCCGCCGAGGACGTGACACTGAGCGCCCGTACCCCCGAGGGCTGGGCGGTCGACGGCGCCGGCGCGACGGCGGACGAACTGGCCGACGGCGCCGAACTCGACGCGTCCTGGCGGCTCACGGTCCCCGCCGACCCGGCGTACGGGGCCACGGAGATCCCCGTCACGCTGACCTACCGGGACCCGGACGCCCGACGGGGCTCGCCACCGCTGACGGTCGAGCGCACGGTGCGTGTCTTCGTGGCGCGCGAAGGCACCGTGTACGTCAGCTCGTTGCCGTTCACGGCGGCGACGAACGGCTGGGGCCCGGTCGAACGCGACCTCTCCAACGGCGAGAACGGCGCGGGCGACGGCGGCCCGCTGCGGCTCGGCGACACGACGTACGACAAGGGGCTCGGGGTGCACGCGCTCTCCGAGGTGACCGTCGACCTCAACGGCGCGTACGACCGCTTCGCCGCCGAGGCCGGCATCGACGAGGAGAAGCCGGACAAGGGCTCGGTGGCCTTCGAGGTGATCGGCGACGGCCAAGTCCTGGCCCGCAGCGGCGTCCTGGGTCCGACGGACGCGCCGCACACGTTCGACGTCGACGTCAGTGGGGTGCGGCAGTTGACGCTGCGCGTCACGGACGGCGGCGACGGAATCGACTCGGACCACGCGGACTGGGCGGACGCGCGACTGCTGGAGAAGGGCGTGTAGCGCGGTGAGGGGGGTGGGCCGGCCGCGTCCGTCCGGTGGCTGGGGGAGTGTCTCCTCGGCCGCCGGACGGGCCCGGTCGGCCGCCGGCACGTTCACCCCGTCGCGTCGTCCGGTACGAAGACGCTCAGCCGGTACGTCGTCGGCAGCAGTGTCCGGCCGCAGAACTGGTCCAGCCGGAACCTGGCCGGGTCCCGTACCTCGTGCTCGGCCATCCGGCGCCGGACCTGGGCCCGCCATTCCAGCTCGTCCGTGGTCTCAAGGATGACCGTCCAGCGCCCCGGCCCCAACTCGGCCGTCGAAGGCCCCCGTTGCCGCTCCCGGCTCCGCTTGCGCTTCCGTTGTCCAGGCACACGTCCAGCATGGCGAACCGGTGCCCCGCCGACAATCGTCGGCCTGTGCCACTCGAATAGGATTCCACTTCAGTGTCACCACCGGCAGCACCGTGAACATCAACTGAGTGGAGAGCCTGGTATGCGTGGAGGCAGCGTCGCCGTCGTCGGCGGCAGCATCGCGGGGTGTGCCACAGCCCTGGCCGTGTCTCGCGGCGGAGCCGAGAAGGTCACCGTCTTCGAGCGGGCCGACGCCCAACTCCGCGACAGGGGAGTGGGGATCGCCCTCCACAACGACCGGTACAACGAACTCCAGAGCGCCGGATACGTGGCCGCCGAGATGCCCTGGGCGCCGCTGACCCGGCGTGTGTGGAGCGTGCGGGACGGCGAGGCGGAGCACGGGCGGGCCGTCGGGGAGCAGCCGTTCCCGTTCCGCGCCTACAACTGGGGTTCGCTGTGGAGTGAGTTGCGGCGCCGGGTGCCCGAAGAGGTCGACTACCGGTCCGGTGCGCTGGTCAAGGCCGTCGAGCCCGACTCCGACGGCGTCACCCTCCAACTCGCCGACGGACAGCGGGAGCGCTTCGACGCCGTGGTCGGCGCCGACGGCTACCGCTCCGTCGTGCGCGACGCCATGTTCCCCGGCCTCAGCGCGACGTACGCCGGATACATCGGCTGGCGCGGCACCTCCGCGGATGTCGCCGACCTCCCGTCCGACGGCAACGACGCGCACAACGTCGTCTTCCCCGGCGGCCACTGCATGATCTACCGCATCCCGGACGGTGTCGGCGGCCACCGGCTCAACTGGGTGCTCTACACCTCCCCGCCCGAGTCCGAGGACCTCCACCCGGACCTCAAGACGCCGACCTCGCTGCCGCCCGGGCGGCTCAACTCGGAGCTCACCGCGCACCTCCGGGCCCTCGTCGCGGACAACTTCCCGCCGTACTGGGCGGCCAGGGTGCTGCGTACCCCCGCCGAGACCACGTTCATCCAGCCCATCTACGACCTGGAGGTGCCGCAGTACACCTCCGGGCGGATGCTGCTCGTCGGCGACGCCGCCAGCGTCGCCCGGCCGCACATCGGCGGCGGCAGCGTGAAGGCGCTCCAGGACGCGACCGCGCTGGAGGCCGCGGCGGTGGCCGGGGGGAGCTGGAAGGAGATCGCGGAGGCGTACGACACCAACCGGGGCGCCGTCGGCGCGTCGCTGGTCGCGCTGGCCCGCAGGATGGGCAGCGCGCAGGTCGAGAACACGCCGGACTGGGATGCGATGGGGCAGCCGGAGTTCGACGCGTGGTGGCAGGCGCAGAACAGTGGGTCGGACCGTAACAGCGGGTTCGGTGGGCACCGGCTGAAGTGACGTGAGCGGCTCACCGGGGTCCGCCCCGGTGAGCCGGTTCGTCCTCAACCGCCGGACGGGCTCAGCGCCTTGTCCTCAATCGCCGGACGGGCTTGGTCGGCCCGCGGGCCGGGCTGGATTGGTTCCGGCCGGTGGCGGGGTGTCTTCAATCGCCGGACGGGCTTGACTGATCCCCCGGACGGGCTTGAACGATCCGCCGGACGGGCTTGACTGATCCCCCGGACGGGCTTGAGTGGTCCGCCGGGCGGGTTGGAGTGGCCGCCGGGCGGACTTGAACGGCCCGCCCGGACGGGTCTATCGGGGCGCGGATCGGATCGGGGTCAGTTCCAGGGCCTCGTGGAGTGGTGACGGGTTTGTGCGGGCGTCCTCGCCCGACATCCGTAGGGTCGGGCGGCCCGAGGTGAGGACCGTGATCGTACGGGCGCACTGCGCCGCCTGCGTGGGGCTCGGTGAGACCAGCAGCACCGCGATCCCCTCCTCCGCCAGCGTGCCGACCAGTTCGTAGACCTGCTTGACCAGGCCGGGCGCCAGCCCCTCCGTGGGCTCGTCCAGCAGCAGCACGCTCGGCGAGCCGAGCAGCGCGCGGGCCAGGGCGAGCATCTGCTGTTCGCCGCCGGACAGATCGGTGCCCCGGTTGTTCCGGCGCTCACCCAGCCGGGGAAGCAGTTCCAGGACCCGCGCCGGGCTCCACTCGCTGGGGCGGGTCGCGTCGCCGCGGCCCGGCGGGCGGTGGGAGAGCCGCAGGTGCTCCGCGACGGTCAGGCCGGCGAAGACCCGGCGGCCCTGCGGTACGAGACCGATCCCGGCGCGCGCCACCTTGTGCGCGGGCTGCCCGGTCATGTCCTGGCCGTTCAGCCGTACCGACCCGGCGGAGGGGCGGATGAACCCCGCAACGGTGTGGACGAGCGTGGTCTTGCCCGCCCCGTTGTGGCCCACGATCGCGTGGACGGAGCCCGCGGGGACGGTCAGGTCGAGGTCGTGCAGGACGGTGCCGCCGTGGTAGCCCGCGGTCAGGCCGGTGAGTTCCAGCATCGGTGGTCGGTCACCCTCTCGCTTCTGCGGTGTCACGGGCGCCCGTGGCGTGGTACGCGTCGCGGACCTCCGGATGGGCGAGCGCCTCCGCGGTGGGCCCGGTGATCAGGACCCGGCCGGCCGCCAACACGGTCACCGTTTCGGCGAGTTCGGCGACGACCTCGACATGGTGCTCCACCAGGATGATGGCGACGCTGTCCGGAAGGCCGCCCAGGATCGAGAGCAGCCGGCCGATGTCGCCGTCGGTCAGACCGGCGGCAGGCTCGTCGAGCAGCAGCAGGCGCGGGTCGCCCGCGAGGGCCGCCGCGAGGTCGAGCATGCGGCGCTGACCGTGGGACAGGTCGGCGGCCGGCCTGCGGGCGGAGTCGGCGAGGCCGACGGCCTCCAGATGGCGGGCGGCGGACTCGGCGTGCTGCCGGTAGCGGGACGGCCGCCGCCACGCGCCCCGGCGCAGCGGATGGTGCAGCCAGCCGGCCAGCACGATGTTGTCCAGGACCGACAACTCGCCTATCACGGACGGCTGTTGAAAGCTGCGGGCGATACCGAGGCGGCTGCGCTTGGCAGTTGCCGTACGGGTGATGTCGGCGCCGCCCAGGGCGATGGTGCCGTGATCGGGGCGGTCCGTACCGGCGATCAGGTTCAGCAGGGTGGTCTTGCCGGCGCCGTTGGGCCCGATGACGGCGTGCCGTGCCCCGGCGGGGAGCTGGAGGCTGACGTCGTCGACGGCGGTGAGGCTCCCGTACCGGCGGGTGAGGTTCTTGAGATCCAGTACAGCTGTCATGGGGTGACCTTCCCGGCCGGAACGCTGTCGTGGTCGGGCGGCGGTGGCCCATCGGCCCGATCGGCCCCCCGGCCACCGGAACCGGACCCGCCGGACCCGAGCCCGAGGCGCAGCCCCGCCAGACCGCGCGGCAGCAGATAGACGGCGGCGACGAACAGCGCGCCGAGCAGCAGCGGTCCGTGACCGGGCCACGAACTGGCCACCCAGTCACGGGTGAAGACGATGAGACCGGCACCGAGCAGGGCGCCGATGACGGACGTACTGCCGCCGATGACGGCCGCCAGCAGCGCGAACGCAGCGATCTCGAAGCCGACGTCGGCGGGGGAGAGGTACTGCTGGACGGTGACCATCAGCGAACCGCCGACCCCGGCCAGGGCCCCGGCGCCGATGTGCGCCACGAACAGATAGCGCCCCACCGGGTGGCCGGAGGCGCGCATCCGCGCCTCGGCGTTACGGCTGCCGGTCAGCAGCTTTCCGGCGGGAGAGCGCAGCACGATCAGCGTTATGACGACGGCGACGACCCCGACGGCGAGCGCGTAGTTGTAGACCTCGCTCTCGTCGATCATCCCCTCCCCGCCCCACAGCGCCTGCGTGGGCGGGAAGCCGACGAGGCCGTCGGCGCCGCCGGTGACGGACTTGAGCTGGTTGATGGCGGCGCTCGCCAGCTCGCCGATCGCGAGCGTGATCATCAGGACCGTGGTTCCACGGGCGCGGATCACCGCGGGCCCCGTCACCACGGAGAACAGCGCGGCGGCGATGGCCGCGACGACGATCTGGACCGGGCCCACCGTCCAGCCGGCGTCGGCGAGATTCGCGGTGGCGTACGCGCCGACGGCGAACGGCGCGGTCTGGCCCAGGGTCGGCAGCCCGGCGTAGCCGGTCAGGATGGTGACGCTGACGGCGAGCAGCCCGAGTGCCAGCGCGGAGCCGGCCAGCGAGATGCTGTACGCGTCGAGGAGCGTCGGCAGGGCGATGAGTACGACGAGCAGGACGAGCAGCGGCGCCGCCCGGCGGCCCCGCGAGGCGAGGCTGCTGTCGTCCGGGCCGCCCCGGAGCAGCCGCGACAACGGCCCGCCGCTCCGGGCCCGTACGGGCCCTTCGCGACCCGCCGCGGCGGGTCCGCCGGGCACCTTGCCGGCACCACGCCCCGTGAACGAGCGCCCCTTGAACGAGGCGGAGAGCCGTCGCCGCAGCCACTCCACGGGGTCCGAGCCACCGCCACCGCCCCCGTGGCCCGCCGTCGCCGGCTCGGTGAACTGGGACCGCAGGATCAGTACGGCGGCCATGGCCGCGAACAGCAGGTACGGCGCCAGGTCGGGCGCCAGCGAGACACCGAGCGTCTGCACCTCGCCGACGGCGATCGCCGCGAACAGCGTCGTCCACAGCGACCGCAGCCCACCGAGCACGACCACCACGAGGGACAGCATCAGCACGGTGTCGGCGGTGCCGGCGCCCGGCCCGATGATGGGCGCGCCGAGCACTCCGGCGGCCCCGGCCAGCGCTCCCGCGGCGGCCAGGACACCGGTGTGCACGGCGCGGGGGCTGTGCCCCGTGGTGGCCAGCATCTGCGGGTCGTCGGCGGAGGCCCGTACGGCCGCCCCCACACGGGTGCGGGTGAGCACCCACGTACCGAACGCCGCGAGGAGGACGGCCATCAGGATGAAGCAGAGCCGGTACGCGGGGTACCGGTGGCCCAGCAGCGTCACCGAGGAGTCGAGCACCTCGGGGACGCGTACCGGTAGTTCGTCGGCCCCGAAGAACTCGATGAGCAGATTGCCACCGATCAGGGCCAGTCCGAACGTCAGCAGTGCTTGAGCGAGATGCCCACGACGGGCCAGGGGGATCGTCGCCGCGGACAGACCGGCACCGGCGGCGGCTGCCGCGGCGGTTCCGGCCGCGAGTCCGACGGCGAGTCCGCCCCAGGTCCCGTCGCTCAACTCGGCACCGGTATAGGCACCGATCGCGTACAGCGTGCCGTGTGACAGGTTCAGCACGCCCGCGGTGCCGAAGGCGAGACTCAGACCGGCGGCGACCACGAACAGCAGCAGCCCGTAGGCCACGCCGTCCACCGCCGGCACGAGGTGGGCATCAAGGAGATTCATCTCAGTCAGCTGCCGAGGGTCGCCAGGTCCTGGACCATGACATTGGCCAGCTGGTCACCGTCCTGGCGTACCTGGCGCAGGTACCACTGCTGCACCGGCGAGTGCGCCTTGTCGCCGAACTCCCAGGCGCCGCGCGGGCTGTCGATCTGGCCGAGACCGCCGATGGCGGTGTTGATGGTCTCCGAGTTGACGTCGCCCTTCTCGGCGGCGTCACCGATCGCCTGGTCCAGCACGGCGGCCGCGTCGTACGAGGACATCGCGTAGGTCGTCGGCTGGGTGTCGTGCTTGGCGGTCCAGTCGGCGGCGAACTTACGGTTGGCCTCGTTGTCGAGGTCAGCCGCGTAGTTCAGGACCGAGTAGACGTCCTTCGCCGCTTCGCCCTGGGCCTGGAGCACGCTGCCCTCGGTCACGAAGGCCGTGTACAGCGGCAGGTCGGCGACGTCGGACTGCGCGTACTGCTTGGCGAAGTCGATGGCGGCCTTACCGGCGTAGAAGCAGTACACCGCCTTGGCGTCCGTCTTGGCGATGTCGGCGAAGTACGGCATGAAGTTCGTGGTCTTCGGGAACGGAGTCCACTTGGTCTCGCCGTCCGGGTTGGCGAGCTTGCCGCCGACCTTCTTGAACTCGTCGGTGAAACCGCGCAGTTCGTCGTAGCCACCCTGGTAGTCGGGGCCGATCGCGTAGACCGGGCCGTCGACCTTCTCCTTGACGTACGGGGCGATCGCCGCACCCGGCTCGTCGGAGAGGAAGCTCGTCGTCCAGAGGTACTTCATGTCCTTGACGGGCGGACGGCCGTTGGACCCGAGCAGCGGGATCTTGGCCTGGTTGATCAGCGGCATCACCGCGTTGACCGAACCGCCGCTGACGAGGCCGGTCAGGGCGTCGACCTTGTCCTTCTTGATGAGCTTCGTGGCAGCGGGGACCGCGGTCGGGGGACCGTCGCCCTCGTCCGCCACGACCAGCTCGACCTTCCGGCCGCCCAGCTTGTTGTCGTGGGTCGCCAGATACAGCTCGAAGCCCTTGCGCAGCTCCGTGCCGACCGGCTCGTAGGTGCCTGACAGCGAGGCCACCAGGCCGATCTTCACGGTGTCGTCGCCGGCGCCGCTGTCGCCGCTGCACCCGGTGACGGCTGCCAGGCCGAGTGCGATGGCGGCTGCGCCGACCGGCCGGACTCTGCGGCCTCGCGGAAGGGATATGTCGAAGAACATGAGGGCTCTCATCGGGAGGAAGTGAAAAACGGACGGAACGAGCGGGAACTGCACGAACGGCAAACGAACCGAACGGTGGGGGTGTGGTACGACCCGGACGTCAGCGCGAGGGTTGCGCGTTCGCGTCGCGGACCTGGGGGGTCAAGGAGTCACCGACCTGGTTGATCAGTTCGGACATCATGTAGCTGACCTCGCCGATGTCCGCGTCCCTGGTGGTCGTCACCAGCAGCGACGCGCCGCTGGAGACGGCCATCGAGAACATGTAACCGCCCTCCATGGCGGTCAGGCTGTGCTCGACGGGGTCGGTGTTCGTCAACTGGGCAGCGGCGGAGAGAAGGTTGACGACACCCGATGCGATGGCCGCCAGCCGATCGGCGTCGTCACGCTCCACCCCGGTGTAGGCCAGGGCGAGTCCGTCCACGGACACGGCTATGGCCTGGGTGACCTCCGGGATACGCCCGGCGAAACCGCTGAGGATCCAGCTGAGGTCGTTGGGTGAGGTCGTCATTTTTTGCTCCGTTGGGTGTCGTCGTCGGTGGCGGAGCGCCCGCGGTGGCCCGTGCTCCTGTTGATCCCCTGGGCGTAGGCCGCCAGGACGTCGGAGACCTGCCGGGAATCCCGGCGGCGGGGCGACGGCTTGGGGGCGGCGCCGGAACGCTGATCGGCGCCGTCTCGCTTGCCCAAGGTGGGCCACTGCTTCGGCGCGTTGCGCTGTCGCAGTGGCAGTCCCGAGGAGCTGACTCCCGCGATGCGGGAGACCGGCTCCGCGTGCGGGGGGTGCTGGGAGGGTGCGTTGGCACTCGCGCGGTCGTCGCCGCCCTGGGGGCTCTGCGAGCCGTTGGACGCGCTGGACGCGTTGGATCCGTTGGACCCATGGGATCCGTTGGACCCGGTGGACCCGTTCGATCCCTGGGACCCGCCGCCCGCCGCGGCCCCGGCGGTGATGCCGGCCCCGCCCGGGTTGTAGTCGCCCGAGTCGGCGGCGCCGCCGTTCCTGCCGATGCTGTTACGGCCGGGCGTGCCACCCGCCCCGGCGTTCTGCCGGCGGCCGCCCTGGCCGGGCGCGGTGATCGGGCGCGGCGCCTCGTACTGCACGCCGGGACGCTCCCCGGCCGAGCTCTGCGGGCGCGGCGTCGTTTCCTGCGGGGCCACCGCCAGTACGTTCGCCGGCAGGGTGACCTCGGCGATCGTGCCCGGACCCGAGGAGTCCCGCAGCTCGACCACGATGCCGTGCCGGGCGGCGAGCCGCGCCACCACGTGCAGACCCATGGAACGCACGTCGCCGATGCCCGACTTCGGCTCCAGCAGACCCTTGTTGAGGTTGGCGCGCCGCTCGGCGGTGATGCCGACGCCCTCGTCGACTATCTGTACGACGGCGCGGTCCCACAGCCGCCAGACCGCGACCCCGACCTGCTTGTCGGGGGGCGAGAAGCGCGTGGCGTTGTCGAGGAGTTCGGCCAGGATGTGCGCCACGTCGTGGACCACGCGCGCGGCTATCCCGATGCCGGACTCGATGACGCCGAGGGACACCCGGTCGAAGCGCTCGATCTGCTGCGCGGCGGCCACGATCACCGTCGAGCAGGAGATGTCCGCGGACCGTACCCGGCCGTGTCCGTAACCGCCCAGCACCAGCAGGTTGTTGGTGTTGCGCTCCATGCGGATCGCGAGGTGGTCGAGCGCGAACAGCGTCTTCATACGCTCGGGGTCGGCCTCGTCGCGCTGCACCGTGTCCAGCTCGGACACCATGACGGTGGTCAACTGGGCGCCCCTGCGGGCGACACCGACCAGCGTCTCGGCGAACTGCTCGTGGATGTGGGCCTGTTGAGCGGCCAGTCGCACGGCTTCGTGGTGGACGGCGTTGAACGCCTCACCGACCTCGCCGATCTCGTCCAGGCCGGTGGTCTTCACCGGGTTGCCCGACCGCTCGGCGACCTGTTCGGGGGTGGCACCACTGAGCGCGCCGGGCTGGGACAGCTCCGTCATCACCCGCGGCAGACCCGTGTGCGCCACTTCGTGCGCGGCGTTGCGCAGATCCCGCAGGCGGCGGATCATGACGCGGCCGAGCCGGATGGCGACGACGACCGCGCTGATGAGTGTGAGCAGCACCAGCGCCACCTCGGCGCCGGCCACCCACGCGAGCGTGGTGCGCGTGTCGGTGACGGTCCTGAGTACGGAGTCGTCGATACGGCTCTCGACCGAGCGCAGCAGGACCAGCCGGTCGGCCGACGCCTTCTGCCACTCCTTCGGCTCGACGGTGAGTTCCTCGTTGGGAGCTGTGCGGCTCACCTCGTCCTCAAGTCGGCGCGCCTCCAGGGCCTTCGAGCCCGAGAGGGTGCGCTCCAACCAGGTCCGCCACTGCTGCGGACCGAGGTCGAACAGGGAACCGGTGGCTTCGGTGTAACCGAGCCTGGTGGCGTCGAAGGTCCGCTTGGACGCTTCGGTGAAGCCACCGGTGGCCTGGGCCTTCATCACCGCGACCTGCTGCTGGCCCATGTGCTCGGAGGCCCGCGAGAGCGCGGCGGCGGCACGGATCCGGTCGGCGACGTCGGCGTCGACACCGTCGGCCTGCGCGATGCCGTCGCGGTAGTCGATCAGGTCGGCGATCACGATCCGGTAGCCGAACGTCAGCGCCGTGACGGTGCTTCCTCCGGAGCGCACCTGGGCGCGCAGGGAGGGCATCTCGTCGATGAAGCGCTCGATCCGGTCCAGCGCGCGCTGCGCGTTGCCCGGTACGGACGACAATTCACTGAGCTGGGAACGGAATTGGGCGACACTCTTGTCCGTGGCGCTGGACGTTTCGCGGAACGCTTCGGGATCTCCCTGGGTGGAGACGAGCGCGGTCGCTGCCGCCCGCTCACGCTGCAAGTGGTGGGTCAACTCGCTGACGGACGAGGCGACATCGACCATGGCTGTGAGCCGGTTGGCCTGGAGCGCCTGGTTGGTCGCGGGGGCGAGGGCCAGGACCGCGAAGGTCACGGCCACCACAAGAGGCACCGTGACCAGCAGGACGAGACGACGATTGATTTTCACTGCGCGGCTCCATCGCCGGAACCGGTGCTGTGTATCGGTGACACGCAGATACCTATTAACGGGTTGGGGGGTGTCGGTGGGGATCGCGAGTAGATCGTGTGCAACGTTGTGGAAGGGACTGGCGAGGCCCCCGTGGCGCGGCTTGATCCTATGCCGTAGCACCTCGTTACGGATGCGTACATCCTCGAAAAATGCAGGTGACCAACCGGCCACGAACGATCCAACTCGGCCAAATATGGCGGCAGAAGCCCTCATCGGAGCTATAAGCGGAATCACCGAATCGTTTCAACCTCACCATATCTGACCAGCCCAACAGTGCTGTGGAGCGCTCTCGTTGCCCGAACAGCGGAATGTCCTGGGTGATGCTTCGGCGTGGCGACTTGACTGGAACCGCAACTTCCGGAATGTCTTCGCCGAAGGGGCAGATCGGCGAGCTGAACACGCGGGCCACGGACGGCATTTCGGTCAGATGCGACGTTGCGGCCGGCCGTGGGGGCGTGTATGGACGCTCGTGCGCTGTCGTCCGCGCGGTCGAATCTGACGTCGCGTCAGGTCGAAAAGACGGGCATCACCGCGGCCTCGACGAGCACCGGGCCGATCCGCCAGGTGGTCGCGGTGACCGTCCATCAGGCCGCGGACCGCCGTCACCAGGTGGCTGGGATCGGATTGGCGCCGACGAAGACCTGGAGCCATCCCGGCATGGTGTCGGGGCCGACGTAGACGTTGCTGCCGAAGGACTGCGGCATCAGCACCATCATGCTGACCGCGGTCACGGACTTCTCACTCCGCATGACCGGGCCCGCCGGCGTCCAGAGCCAGGACAGGCAGAAGGCGTACACGATGATCAGGAGGACCGCCGCGGTGATGCCCACGGCGCCGCCCCCGGTCCGGTGGCCCGGGGACGAAGCCGAAGGCCGGCATCACGACCGAGGCCATGATGTGGCGGACCGCGTCCGCCAGGAGCGGACCGGCGAAGGCGGACGGCCGCCACCTGGGCAGGGAACGCAACCCGCGCGCGACGAAAGCGCGGGGGGCCGGGCCCGCGCGGCGGTCCGAAGCGCGCGGGAGGCCGGCGCCGGCCTCCGCGACCCCTGGTGTCGCGCGGACACGACCGGCAGGGCAGACACGACGAAGACGGCAGACACGAGGGAGACGGCCCGCACGGAAGACCCGGCAGACACAGCCCGCACGGCCGACACGGCCGACACCGCAGACACCGCAGACACCGCAGACACCGCAGACACAAAAAAGGCTCTGACCTGCATTTCTGCTGGTCAGAGCCTTGTTCCGGAAGTGCCCCCGGCAGGATTCGAACCTGCGCACCCGGCTCCGGAGGCCGATGCTCTATCCCCTGAGCTACGGGGGCGTATCGCCGTGAACCTTGGCGACAGATGAAACCCTACCAGCCCTCACGGGGTCGTCGTGAACAGGTATTTGGCGCGTGCGGGGCTGTGTGACCGGCGGCCGCGGGTCCTTCGCGCGGGGGCGGAAGTGCCGAAAACCCGTACGCGGCCAGGGAGGCCGCCCTACCCTCAAGTTGTGTCGGGCGCGTCAGGCCGGGTGCTCGTTGTCGATGACAACAGGGTCATCCGGCAGTTGATCAGGGTCAACCTGGAGCTGGAGGGCTTCGAGGTCGTGACCGCGGCCGATGGTGCCGAGTGTCTGGACGTCGTCCACCGGGTCAGGCCCGATGTGATCACCCTCGACGTCGTCATGCCGCGCCTCGACGGCATCCGCACCGCCGCCCGTCTGCGGGCCGATCCGACGACCTCGCACCTGCCCGTCGCCGTCGTCAGCGCCTGCACGCGGTACGAGGTGGAGACCGGAATGGCCGCCGGGGTGGACGCCTTCCTCGCCAAGCCCTTCGAGCCCTCCGAGCTCGTCAGGGTCGTACGCCGGCTGATGCGCCGGGAGGGTCCGCCGTCCTTGGACGGCAGGCATGGAGCCGGGCGTGCGGGAAGCACGCCCGGAAGCGCACGAGGCTGATCACGCCCCACGGGACCCGGGGAGCCGCCCGTATCGCGAAACCGGTTCGCGAAGAGGCCCCCCTCCTCCCATACGCTGGTCCCGTGACACCCGCCGACCTCTCCCGAACCGTGCTGCACGCCGTGCGCCGCGCGGTCGACGAGGGCGTACTGGCCGGGCCCGTACCGGACAGCGTCCAGGTCGGGCGCCCCGGCCCCGGCGGCAGCGGCGACTACGCGACCTCCGTGGCACTAAGGCTCGCGGGCCCCGCCCGGCGCAGCCCGCGCGACGTCGCGGAGATCCTCCGTACGGAGATCCTGCGCACCGCCCCGGACCTGACCCGTGTCGACGTCACCGGACCGGGCTTTCTGAACTTCACGCTCGCCCCCGGCAGCCGCGCCGATCTCGTCCGCGCCGTCCTCGACGCCGGGATCCGGTACGGCCACGGGGACACCCTCACCGGCACCACCGTGGTCCTCGCCCCCGCAGACGAGCCGCGCGCCGCCGTCCGGACCGAGACCGTCCTGCGGCTGCTGCGCGCCCAGGGCGCCGACGCCCGCACCGGCGAGGGGGCCACGGAGCGGCTGTCCGTACGTCCGGTGCCCGCCGCCCTCGCCACGGACCTCTTCGCCCGCCTCGGCCCCGACGCCGCCCGCTGGGGCCTGCTGCGGCCCGCCGCCCACGACCGGCCCGCGACCGGTGACGACCTCCTCGTACAGCACGAGAGCAACCCCCTGTTCACGGTGCGCTACGCCCACGCCCGTACCCGCGCCCTCGTACGCAACGGCGCCGACCTCGCCGTCCCGGCCAACGGCGACGCGGGCACCCCCGAACCCGAAGCCCGCGCGCTTCTGAAGAGCATCGGCGACCACCCCGGCGTACTCGCCGCCGCCGCCCGTCATCGCGCCCCCGACCGGGTCGCCCGCCATCTCGAACGCACCGCGGAGGCGTTCCTGCACTTCCAGGAGACCTGCCGCCCGCTGCCTGTCGGCGACGAGAAACCCTCGGCCGCCCACCGTTCCCGGCTCGCACTCGCCGAAGCCGCCGGGACGGTGCTGGCCGGTGGCCTCACCCTCCTCGGCGTCGACGCGCCCGAACACCTCTGATGCCGTCCGCCGAGTCGGACGCATCCGACGCACCCGAAAGAGCAAGAAGCCGATGAGCCGTTCCGCCCACCCCGCAGGACCCCGCTACGCCGACGTGCACACCGAGGGCCACTACTCCCCGCCGCCCGCCGACCTCAATGTGCTGGACGAGAAGATCTGGTCCCGTACGGTCCGCCGGGACGAGGACGGTGTCGCCACCGTCGCCGGACTGCCGGTCACCCGCCTCGCCGAGGAGTTCGGCACCCCCGCCTACTTCCTCGACGAGGCCGACTTCCGGGCCCGCTGCCGCGCCTGGACCGACGCCTTCGGCAAGGACGCCGACGTCTTCTACGCGGGCAAGGCGTTCCTGTCCCGCGCCGTCGTCCACTGGCTCAAGGAGGAGGGGCTCAACCTCGACGTCTGCTCCGGCGGCGAACTGGCCACCGCGCTCGACGCCGGCATGCCCCCCGAGCGCATCGCGCTGCACGGCAACAACAAGTCCACGCAGGAGATCGAGCGCGCCGTCTCCGCGGGCGTCGGACGCATCGTCCTCGACTCGTTCCAGGAGATGGTGCGCGTCGCGCACATCGCGCGGAGCCTCGACCGGGTCCAGCCCGTGCAGATCCGGGTGACCGTCGGCGTCGAGGCGCACACCCACGAGTTCATCGCCACCGCCCACGAGGACCAGAAGTTCGGCATCGCGCTGGCCGACGGGCAGGCCGCGGAGGCCGTGCGCCGTGCGCTGCGGCTCGACGGCATCGAACTCATCGGCATCCACTCGCACATCGGCTCCCAGATCTTCGACATGGCCGGCTTCGAGGTCTCGGCGCGCCGGGTCGTCGAGCTGCTGGCCGAGGTCCGCGACGAGCACGGCGTCGAACTCCCGGAGATCGACCTCGGCGGCGGCCTCGGCATCGCGTACACCCCCGACGACGACCCGCGCGAGCCGCACGAGATCGCCAAGTCCCTGACCGCGATCGTCACCCGCGAGTGCGAGTCCGCGGGCCTGCGCACCCCCCGGATCTCCGTCGAGCCCGGCCGCGCGATCGTCGGCCCGACGGCCTTCACGCTGTACGAGGTCGGCACCATCAAGCCCCTCGAAGGGCTGCGGACGTACGTGAGCGTCGACGGCGGCATGTCGGACAACATCCGTACGGCGTTGTACGACGCCGAGTACAGCGTCGCGCTCGTCTCCCGCCGCTCCGACGCCGAGCCGATGCTGTCGCGCGTCGTCGGCAAGCACTGCGAGAGCGGTGACATCGTCGTACGCGACGCGTTCCTGCCCGCCGACCTGGCGCCGGGCGACCTGATCGCGGTCCCCGCCACCGGCGCGTACTGCCGCTCGATGGCGAGCAACTACAACCACGCGCTCCGCCCGCCCGTCGTCGCCGTCAAGGACGGCGGGGCGCGGGTGATCGTCCGGCGTGAGACGGAGGAGGATCTCCTGCGTCTGGACGTCGGCTAGCTGAGACAGACGTCTCGTATGACGGACGGAGGGTAGAAACTTCCGTCCGGTGCGTGAGACTGGTCCACATCGTTGAGAGAGGGAATCGAGGTCGCATGATGCGTACGCGTCCGCTGAAGGTGGCGCTGCTGGGCTGTGGGGTTGTCGGCTCAGAGGTGGCGCGCATGATGACGACGCACGCCGACGACCTGGCCGCGCGGATCGGCGCACCCCTGGAACTCGCCGGGGTCGCCGTCCGCCGTCCTTCCAGGGTGCGCGAGGGCATCGACCCCGCCCTGATCACCACGGACGCGACGGCGCTGGTCAAACGGGGCGACATCGACGTCGTCGTCGAGGTCATCGGCGGCATCGAGCCCGCCCGCACACTGATCACCACCGCCTTCGCGCACGGCGCGTCCGTCGTCTCGGCCAACAAGGCGCTGCTCGCCGAGGACGGCGCGACCCTCTTCGCGGCGGCCGAGAAGCACGGCAAGGACCTCTACTACGAGGCCGCCGTCGCCGGCGCCATCCCGCTGCTGCGCCCGCTGCGGGAGTCCCTCGCGGGCGACAAGGTCAACCGTGTGCTCGGCATCGTCAACGGCACCACGAACTTCATCCTCGACCGGATGGACTCCTCGGGCGCCGGCTACTCGGAGGCGCTGGACGAGGCGACGGCGCTCGGATACGCGGAGGCCGACCCGACCGCCGACGTCGAGGGCTTCGACGCCGCCGCCAAGGCCGCGATCCTCGCCGGGATCGCCTTCCACACCCGCGTACGCCTCGACGACGTCCACCGCGAGGGACTGACCGAGGTCACCTCCGCCGACATCGCCTCCGCGCGGCGCATGGGCTGCACCGTCAAGCTCCTCGCCATCTGCGAGCGCGCCGCCGACGGGAAGTCGGTCACCGCCCGCGTCCACCCGGCGATGATCCCGCTCAGCCACCCGCTCGCCTCCGTGCGCGAGGCGTACAACGCGGTCTTCGTGGAGGCCGAGGCGGCGGGCCAGCTGATGTTCTACGGCCCCGGGGCGGGCGGCGCGCCCACCGCGTCCGCCGTACTCGGCGATCTCGTCGCGGTGTGCCGCAACCGGCTCGGCGAGTCGACGGGGCCCGGCGAGTCCGCGTACACACGGCTGCCCGTCAGCTCGATGGCCGAGGTGGTCACGCGCTACCACATCAGCCTCGACGTGGCCGACAAACCGGGTGTACTGGCCCAGGTCGCCACGGTCTTCGCCGAGCACGACGTGTCGATCGACACCGTGCGCCAGCAGGGCCGGCTGGACAGTGAAGGACTCGGCGGCGAGGCATCCCTCGTCGTCGTCACCCACCGCGCGCCCGACGCGGCCCTCTCGGGGACCGTCGAAGCGCTGCGCAAGCTCGACACCGTGCGCGGTGTCGCCAGCATCATGCGTGTTGAAGGGGAGTAAGGGACCCATGACGACCGAAGGCAACAGCGGCTCCGCCGCGGGCGGCGCCCAGCGGGGCACCCACCAGTGGCGCGGCATCATCGAGGAGTACCGGGACCGGCTGCCGGTCACGGACACGACCGCGGTGGTCACACTCCGCGAGGGCGGTACGCCGCTCGTCCCCGCCCAGGTCCTCTCCGAGCTCACGGGCTGCGAGGTGCACCTCAAGGTCGAGGGCGCCAACCCGACGGGGTCGTTCAAGGACCGCGGCATGACACTGGCCATCACGCACGCCAAGGAGGCGGGCGCCCAGGCCGTCATCTGCGCCTCCACCGGCAACACCTCGGCGTCAGCCGCCGCCTACGCGGTACGGGCCGGCATGGTCTGCGCCGTCCTGGTGCCGCAGGGCAAGATCGCGCTGGGCAAGATGGGCCAGGCGCTGGTGCACGGCGCGAAGATCCTCCAGGTCGACGGAAACTTCGACGACTGTCTGACGCTGGCGCGCGGGCTCTCCGACAACTACCCGGTGGCGCTGGTCAATTCGGTGAATCCGTCCCGTATCGAGGGCCAGAAGACCGCGGCCTTCGAGATCGTGGACGCGCTCGGCGACGCCCCCGACATCCATGTGCTGCCCGTCGGCAACGCCGGCAACATCACGGCGTACTGGAAGGGCTACACGGAGTACACCGCCGACGGACCCGCGACGCGTCGCCCGCGCATGTGGGGCTTCCAGGCGTCCGGTTCGGCGCCGATCGTGCGCGGCGAGGTCGTCAAGGACCCGCACACCGTGGCCACCGCGATCCGTATCGGCAACCCGGCGTCCTGGCAGCAGGCGCTCGCCGCCAGGGACGAGTCGGGCGGCTTCATCGACGAGGTGACGGACCGACAGATCCTGCGCGCCTACCGGCTGTTGGCCGCGCAGGAGGGCGTTTTCGTCGAGCCCGCGTCCGCCGCGTCCGTCGCCGGTCTGCTCAAGGCCGCCGAGGAGGGCAAGGTCGATCCCGGCCAGCGGATCGTCTGCACCGTGACCGGGAACGGGCTCAAGGACCCGGACTGGGCGGTCGCGGGAGCGCCCCAGCCGGTCACCGTGCCGGTGGACGCGGTGACGGCGGCGGAGCGTCTCGGACTCGCGTGAGCACTCGCGCGACCGACGCCCCGGCCAGGTAGACGGGTGTCCGCCCCGGCGGACAGCCGCACAAAGCACACCAAGACGCTTCATAGGCGCACAGGAAGGCACGCGACACGCATCGTGCGCCTCCTGTGCGCCCTATGTCGCGACAGAACCTTCCTTCGATAGGCTGTGCCCGACCCGCCCCGCCGCATATGCCGCGGTGTTGTTGCCCCCGTGGCCGTCGGGTGTTTCCGTACCTCGCCGAAATCCCGCAGTCTCGCCGCCTCGTCTCCGTTCAGCCCTTCTCGCAGTCACACAAGGAGAGTCGTCTAAGCGATGGCCGGTCCAGCCTTCCGCGCCGCCGCCGTACGGGTGCGCGTCCCCGCCACCAGCGCCAACCTCGGGCCGGGATTCGACGCCCTCGGCCTCTCGCTCGGGCTCTACGACGACGTGGTGGTGCGCGTCGCCGACTCCGGCCTGCACGTCGACATCGCCGGCGAGGGCGCCGAGACGCTGCCCCGCGACGAGAACCACCTGCTCGTACGGTCCCTGCGCACCGCGTTCGACCTGCTCGGCGGCCAGCCGCGCGGCCTTGAGGTCGTCTGCGCCAACCGCATCCCGCACGGTCGCGGCCTGGGCTCCTCGTCCGCCGCGATCTGCGCCGGGATCGTCGCGGCGCGCGCCGTGACGATAGGCGGCGACGCCAGGCTCGACGACACGGCGCTGCTGGAGCTGGCCACCGAGATCGAGGGCCATCCGGACAATGTGGCGGCCTGTCTCCTCGGCGGATTCACCCTTGCCTGGACCGACGGGGGAGCGGCCCGCGCCATCCGTATGGAGGTCGCCGACTCCGTGGTCCCCGTGGTGTTCGTGCCCGACCGCCCCGTCCTGACCGAGACCGCGCGAGGACTGCTCCCGCGCGCCGTCCCCCATGTGGACGCGAGCTTCAACGCGGGCCGTGCGGCACTGCTCGTCGAGGCCCTGACCAGGCGTCCCGAGCTGCTGCTCGCCGCCACCGAGGACCGGCTCCACCAGGAGTACCGCGCTCCGGCGATGCCGCAGAGCGTGGAACTTGTGAACCGACTGCGGGCCGACGGCGTCCCCGCGGTCATCTCCGGCGCGGGCCCCACGGTCCTGGCGCTGACCGAGGACAGTGCGGCCGACAAGGTCGCACGGCTGGCCGGCGAGGGCTGGGCGGCGAACAGGCTCGGCCTCGACGGCACGGGCGCGAGCGTTCTGCCGCTGGGTTCTCAGTGACGGTGGATTGCCGGTGAGTGAGAGGGGGAATGTTTGTTGGAGCCGGTAGTGTTAACCTCAAGTCGGCACCCGACGTCTTTTTGGCTCGGTGCTTCGCGTCCCCATTCGGGACCACCATTCTTCCGGGAGCCTCCCCGACTGCCTGAGCAGCCTGCCTGAGCAGTTTTGAGCACGCCTCGGAACCGGCACGACACCCCTCGCTATGTCCAGGAGTGGGCCGAGCAGGGGGACCTCGGGCCGGACCCATTGCACGTACGCACGTCTTCCGCCGTACCCGGCGGGACCATCGCCCCGACTGCGGCCGGTGATCAACACGATCACAACCCGCATTCGGACAGCACAACCGGTCGCCGAGCCAGAAGGCCGACGTCCGCTCCAGGGAAGGACCCTTCGTGAGCGACACCACCGATCTGATGGGCGTGAGCGCCGACAACAGCGTCGACACCACCGCGCCCGCCGAAGGTGCTGCCACTGGCACCACCTCACGGCGCCGCCGCTCCGGCACCGGCCTCGACGGCATGGTCCTGGCCGAGCTGCAGCAGGTCGCGTCCGGCCTCGGCATCAGGGGCACCGCGCGGATGCGCAAGAGCCAGTTGATCGAGGTCATCAAGGAGGCGCAGGGCGGCGGTTCGTCCGCGCCGAAGAGCGACGGGACGGCCGGCGGCGACGCCGAGTCGAAGCCCAAGCGCCGCGCCACCTCCAAGGCCCGTACGGGCGACACGGCCCCGGCCGCGGACGCTCCCGCCGACAAGGCGACGGACAAGTCCGCCGACCAGGCCCCGGCCAAGGTGGAGAAGGCCGACAAGGCCGACTCCCCGATCGACATCCCGGGCCAGCCGGCCAGTGACGACCAGCCCGCGGGCGAGCGTCGTCGGCGCAGGGCGACCGCGCAGGCGGGCAGCCCGGACACCAAGACCGAGAGCCGCGAGTCGGGAACCGACACCGTGGTGGACGACCGGCCCGAGGCCAAGGCCGAGGCCGCTGTCTCCGCGTCCGACCGGGGCGACGCCGACGGACGCCGCGGCGACCGCCAGGAGCGCGGCCAGCGGGGCGAGCGCGGTGAGCGCGGCGACCGGCAGAGCCGCCAGCGTGACCGCCGCGGCAAGGGCGACGACCAGCAGGGCGGTGGCGGCCAGCAGACCGGCGGCCAGCGCCAGCAGCGCCAGAGCCAGGGCCAGGGCCAGGGCGGTCAGAACCAGGGCAACGGGCCGCAGGACGACTTCGACGACGAGGCGGGCGGCCGTCGCGGCCGTCGCGGCCGCTACCGCGACCGCCGTGGCCGTCGTGGCCGCGAGGAGTTCGGTGGCGGCGGCGAGCCGCAGGTCGCCGACGACGACGTGCTGATCCCCGTCGCGGGCATCCTCGACATCCTCGACAACTACGCGTTCATCCGGACCTCCGGCTACCTGCCGGGCCCGAACGACGTGTACGTGTCGCTCGCCCAGGTCCGCAAGAACGGCCTGCGCAAGGGTGACCACGTCACCGGCGCGGTGCGCCAGCCCAAGGACGGCGAGCGCCGCGAGAAGTTCAACGCGCTCGTGCGCCTGGACTCGGCGAACGGCATGGCGGCCGAATCGGGCCGCGGGCGGCCGGAGTTCCAGAAGCTCACCCCGCTCTACCCGCAGGACCGGCTCCGTCTGGAGACCGACCCGGGGGTGCTGACGACGCGGATCATCGACCTCGTCGCACCGATCGGCAAGGGCCAGCGCGGTCTGATCGTGGCCCCGCCGAAGACCGGCAAGACCATGATCCTCCAGGCCATCGCCAACGCGATCACGGTCAACAGCCCCGAGTGCCACCTGATGGTCGTCCTCGTCGACGAGCGTCCGGAAGAGGTCACCGACATGCAGCGGTCGGTGAAGGGCGAGGTCATCTCCTCGACCTTCGACCGCCCCGCCGAGGACCACACCACCGTCGCCGAGCTGGCCATCGAGCGCGCCAAGCGCCTCGTGGAGCTGGGTCACGACGTGGTCGTCCTGCTGGACTCCATCACCCGCCTGGGCCGCGCGTACAACCTCGCCGCCCCGGCCTCCGGACGCATCCTGTCCGGTGGTGTCGACTCGACCGCGCTCTACCCGCCGAAGCGCTTCTTCGGTGCGGCGCGCAACATCGAGGACGGCGGTTCGCTGACCATCCTGGCCACCGCGCTCGTCGAGACCGGCTCGCGCATGGACGAGGTGATCTTCGAGGAGTTCAAGGGCACCGGCAACATGGAGCTCAAGCTCGACCGCAAGCTCTCGGACAAGCGCATCTTCCCGGCGGTCGACGTGGACGCGTCCTCCACCCGTAAGGAAGAGATCCTGCTCGGCAGCGACGAGCTGGCCGTCGTCTGGAAGCTGCGCCGGGTGCTGCACGCGCTCGACCAGCAGCAGGCGATCGAGCTGCTGCTGGACAAAATGAAGAAGACGAAGTCGAACGCGGAGTTCCTGCTCCAGATTCAGAAGACGACTCCGTCGCCCGGAAACGGCAACGACTGACGCGTCAAGCCGACGCGCGGTTCCGGGATTCACGTCCTGATTGCTCAACTTCCGCATGGATCCGCCCCGTTACTCCGGTGACGGGGCGGATTTCTGCATGTAATATTCGATTAGCCGTTCCATCCCCCCTCACGGCGCCAAACCAATTCCCTTGATTAGTGGGAGATTTGCGTGCGTGTGTCGCGTCATGGCAGACCTGTCTCGAAAATGCGAAGGCTGATAGCCGTTGGTACGGCGGCAGTTGCCGTCCTCGCCGGCGGACTGGTGAGCACGGCCCAGGCCGATGACGTCGGCGGCAGTGAGAAGTTCCTGCCGCCCAAGGACTCCAAGGTCGTCAGTTCCAAGGAAGTCTCGCCGCGAATCATCGGCGGAACGAACACTTCCATCAGCAGTGCCCCTTGGATGGTGCAGCTGCTTTTCGAGTTCGACAACGACGGATACTTCTACTTCACCTGTGGCGGAACGCTCGTCGCGCCCAACAAGGTTCTTACGGCGGCGCACTGCGTCACCGACGAGAACGGCAAAGCGCTCGACATGGTCGGCCGCGGCATGATTCTGGCCAACACGGCCAAGCTCGCCGGCGGTCCGAACGACGAGGGCACCGCGGTGAGCATCAGCCGCTCGTACTACGCCGGCTCGTACAACGCGAACGCGATCGACAACGACATCGCGCTGCTGACGCTCGCCAAGCCCCTGACGGGCACCCCGGCGCAGCCCGCCTCGTACGGCGACACCTCCCGGTACACGCCGGGCACCACCGCCACCACCTACGGCTGGGGCATGACCGGCTCGGACCCGGACTTCGACACGCTGGCGGACACCCTCCAGCGGGTGACGCAGCCGCTGCGCTCGGACGCCGAGTGCACGGAGAACCTCGACACCTCGCTGGGTCTCCCGGGCGCGTACAAGCCCGGCCACATGATCTGCGCGGGCAACGGCGGCACGGGCAACAACTCCACGGGCAAGGCGACCTGCCCCGGTGACTCCGGCAGCCCGATGATGGTGAACGGCCGGATCGTCGGCGTCACCTCCTGGGGTGTCGCCACACAGTCCGAGCTGTGCAACTTCGGTGGCACGTACGACGTGTACACCAAGGTGTCGACCTACGTGCCGGCCATCCAGCCGCGCATCGACGACACCAGCTTCAGCCGTGACCACCGGGCCGACCCGTTCGCCCGCACCACGGGCAGCACCGGCTACACCTTCACGTCGAGCGGTGAGAAGCTCGCCCGCAAGGCGTTCGCCGGGTCGTACAGCGGCTACAACTACATCGTGCAGACCGACCTCAACAGGGACGGTTACGAGGACCTCGTCGCCCGCCAGGCGACGACCGGCGACGTGTACTGGCTGCACCGCTCCGTGAGCAGCTCGACCTACGTGAAGACCAAGATCTTCTCCAACTGGAAGACGGTCCGCGCGATCGTCGCCCCCGGCGACGTGAACGGTGACGGCAAGGGCGACATCGTCTCGGTCAACTCCGCCGGCAGCCTGATGGTGTATCCGAGCTTCGGCAACGGCAAGTTCAACACCGCGGTCAAGGTCGGCACCGGCTACCAGGCGTACAACCAGGTTCGCGGTCACGGTGACTTCACCAACGACGGCAAGGCCGACCTGCTGGTCCGCCGCGGCGGCACGAACGCCCTCTACCTCGTGAAGGGGACCGGCAAGTCCACCACCCCGTTCGAGGCACCGGTCCTCGTCCGCTCCAACTGGTCCGCGTACAACCTCATCGTCACCCCCGGTGACGTGAACGGCGACGGCAAGGCCGACGTCCTCGCCCGTACCACGGGCGGCAGCCTGTCCCTCCTCAAGGGCACCGGCAAGGGCACGTCCGAGATCTTCGCCACAGCCGTGAGCCTCGGCTCCGGCTGGCAGAACTACTACACCATCGCCTGAAACCGCAGGTGAGGACCGGCTGACCGGTCACTCGCAGGCACATTCCGTGGCCCCCGCTCCGGCGGGGGCCACAGCTTGTTGTGCAACCCTGCGGGCTGCCCCGCACGTCTGAACCACAGACGACGAACCGTGCCTGAACGCGATGGCAGGGGGTAGCCGCAAGCGCTACGGGAGCCGACGAGGGCCGACGAGAGCCGAGGAGCACATGACGGATCAGAGCAAGGGCGGCCGAATACGCGCGACCGGGTCGCGCCGCAAGAAGCCCGGCGCGCGCCGTCGCGCCACGACCGTCGTCGCCTGGTCGGCCGCCGCCCTGGTCCTCGTCGGCGGGTCCGGTCTCGGATACGCCTACTTCAAGCTCAACGGCAACATCCAGGGCGTCGACATCAACGCCAGGCTCGGCACCGACCGCCCCGTGGACGTCGACAACGGCTCGATGGACATCCTCGTCCTCGGCTCCGACTCGCGCTCCGGCGCCAACTCCTCCTACGGCGCCGACCAGGGCGGAGCCCGGTCGGACACCGCGATGATCGTGCACGTCGACGAGGGCCACAAGACGGCCAGTGTCGTCTCCGTACCGAGGGACACGATCGTCGAGCGCCCCGACTGCGAGGGTGACCGGGGCACCGCCGAAGGCGCGGCGCGGGCGATGTTCAACACGGCGTACGAGGTCGGCGGCCCGGCGTGCGCGGTGAAGACCGTCGAGAAGATGTCCGGCATCCGCATGGACCACTACATCGAGGTCGACTTCACCGGGTTCAAGCAGCTCATCGACGACCTCGGCGGTGTGAAGATCACCACCAAAGAGACCATCGACGACTCCAAGAGCCATCTGAACCTCGAACCCGGCACCCACACCCTCGACGGTGAGCAGGCGCTCGGCCTCGTCCGGACACGCAAGAGCGTCGGCGACGGCAGCGACCTGGGCCGGATCCAGCTCCAGCAGGCCTTCATCAAGGCGCTGATCACCCAGGTCAAGGAGATCGGCCTGCTCAGCAGCCCCAAGAAGCTGTACGCCATCGGCGACACCGCGACCCGCGCGATCACCCCCGACTCCGAACTGGACTCGGTCAAGGAACTCGCGAGCTTCGCCGGCGGTCTGAAGAGTCTCGGGGCCGCGGACGTCAACATGATCACGCTCCCCGTCGAGTACGACCCGGCGGACCCGAACCGCGTCGTACCGCTGGAGAAGGCGTCCCGGCAGGTGTGGACCGCGCTGCGCACGGACAGGCCGATCCCCGCGTCGGCGACGGAGAAGTCCGCCGGCGACAAGGGCGGCGCGGCCGACGTGGTCACGGGCGGATGACGGCGCGAGCGCACCGCGTAGCGGTGGAATAGATCCGGGGTCACCCCGGTTTTGGAGATACGGCCGGTCCTGGCAGACTGGTCCGTCGGCCCCGGTTCACGTACGAGCATCCGCGCGTGCGACCCGGCGCCTTCCTCGCCTGGCGAGGATGTTCCCGAGGAGACACCTTGAAGCGCGACATCCACCCCACGTACGTCGAGACCCAGGTCAGCTGTACCTGCGGTGCGTCGTTCACCACCCGCAGCACGATCGAATCGGGCTCCGTCCGTGCCGAAATCTGCTCCGAGTGCCACCCGTTCTACACGGGCAAGCAGAAGATCCTCGACACCGGTGGCCGCGTGGCCCGCTTCGAGGCCCGCTTCGGCAAGGCTGCCGCCGGCTCCGCCAACAAGTAGCGAGCCACTGCGCCGGTTCTCGGCGCCCCTGCCCTGGGGCGTCGGGACCGGCGCTTTGCCGTCCCGCAGCACGTTCACGCCAGTCACGTCAGTCACGCCCTTCAGGCAATTCGCAGCGTCTACGCGCAGCACCTACGTACGCAACCCAGGAGCCCCCGAATGTTCGAGGCGGTCGAGGAACTGGTCGGCGAGCACGCCGACCTGGAGAAGAAGCTCGCCGACCCGTCGGTCCACGCGGACCAGGCGCACGCCCGCAAGCTCAACAAGCGGTACGCCGAACTGACCCCGATCATCGGGACGTTCCGCGCCTGGAAGCAGACCGGGGACGACATCGAGACGGCCCGTGAGTTCGCGTCGGACCCGACGGACACGTCGGCCGGCGAATTCGCCGCCGAGGCCAAGGTGCTGGAGAAGCAGCGCGACGAGCTGACCGAGAAGCTCCGCCTGCTGCTCGTGCCGCGTGACCCCAGCGACGACAAGGACGTCATCCTGGAGATCAAGGCGGGCGCGGGCGGCGACGAGTCGGCCCTGTTCGCCGGCGACCTCCTGCGGATGTATCTGCGCTACGCCGAGCGCGTGGGCTGGAAGACCGAGATCATCGACGCCACCGAGTCCGAGCTGGGCGGTTACAAGGACGTTCAGGTCGCCGTGAAGACCAAGGGCGGCAACGGGGCCACTGAGCCGGGACAGGGCGTCTGGGCACGGCTCAAGTACGAGGGCGGGGTGCACCGCGTGCAGCGGGTGCCCTCCACCGAGTCGCAGGGCCGGATCCACACCTCGGCGGCCGGTGTCCTCGTGACGCCGGAGGCCGAGGAGGTCGACGTGGAGATCGTCGCCAACGACCTGCGGATCGACGTCTACCGCTCGTCGGGCCCCGGCGGCCAGTCCGTCAACACGACCGACTCCGCCGTCCGGATCACGCATCTGCCCACCGGCGTCGTCGCTTCCTGCCAGAACGAGAAGAGTCAGCTCCAGAACAAGGAGCAGGCCATGCGTATCCTGCGCTCGCGGCTGCTCGCCGCGGCACAGGAGGAGGCGGAGAAGAACGCGGCGGACGTCCGGCGCAGCCAGGTGCGTACCGTCGACAGGTCCGAGAAGATCCGTACGTACAACTTCCCGGAAAACCGGATCTCGGACCACCGCGTCGGCTTCAAGGCGTACAACTTGGACCAAGTGCTCGACGGTGAGCTGGCGGCAGTGATCCAGGCCTGCGTCGACGCCGACTCGGCGGCGAAGCTCGCCGCCGCCTGAGCACACGTCCGCCACACCCGTACCCCACACGTCCGCCTCCCCGTCTACGTCTCAGGAGGAACCAGCGTGCAGCCACCTTCTGGGGGGCCCAGCGACCCCCAGCGGCTCCGCCGCGGGCCCGCCCCCCGCAGTCTGCTGCTTGCCGAGGTGGCCCAGGCCACCCAGCGGCTGGCCGACGCGGGCGTGCCGTCGCCGCGGTTCGACGCGGAGGAGCTCGCCGCGTTCGTGCACGGCGTCAAGCGCGGAGAGCTGCACAGCGTCGTGGACGAGGAGTTCGACGCCCGCTACTGGGAGACCGTCGCGCGCCGCGAGGCCCGCGAACCGCTCCAGCACATCACCGGGCGGGTCTTCTTCCGGTATCTGGAACTCCAGGTCGGGCCAGGGGTGTTCGTGCCCCGGCCGGAGACCGAGTCCGTCGTCGGCTGGGCCATAGACGCGGTCCGCGCCATGGATGTCGTCGAGCCGCTGATCGTCGATCTCTGCGCGGGATCCGGCGCGATCGCGCTCGCCATGGCCCAGGAGGTGCCGCGCTCGCGCGTGCACGCCGTGGAGCTGTCCGAGGACGCCCTCACCTGGACGCGGAGGAACGCCGAGGGGTCCAGGGTCACCGTGCACCGCGGCGACGCTCTGACGGCCCTTCCCGACTTCGACGGCCAGGTCGACCTGGTGATCTCCAACCCGCCGTACATCCCGCTCACCGAGTGGGAGTACGTGGCGCCCGAGGCGCGTGACCACGACCCGCAGATGGCGCTCTTCTCCGGCGAGGACGGCCTCGACACGATCCGCGGGATCGAGCGCACCGCGCACCGGCTGCTGCGGCCCGGCGGCCTCGTGGTCGTGGAGCACGCGGACACCCAGGGCGGGCAGGTCCCGTGGATCTTCAGCGAGGAGGCCGGCTGGGCGGACGCGGCCGACCACCCCGACCTGAACAAACGCCCCCGCTTCGCGACGGCCCGCAAGGCCATGCCGTGACGGCCGGAACGGGGACGACGACGGCGACTCCCGACGCCGTGACCTCAGCCCCAGGGTTCTCCGCGAACCGAGCACACCAAAAAACACAGATGGAGGGCCGGTAGATATGGCACGGCGATACGACTGCAACGACGCGACCGACCGTACGACCGGTCTGCGTGAAGCCGCGTCCGCCGTCCGTCGCGGCGAGCTCGTCGTCCTGCCCACCGACACCGTCTACGGGCTCGGCGCCGACGCGTTCAGCTCCGAGGCCGTCGCCGACCTCCTCGACGCCAAGGGCCGGGGCCGCAACATGCCCACGCCCGTGCTCATCGGCTCCCCGAACACCCTGCACGGCCTGGTCACGGACTTCTCGGAGCAGGCCTGGGAACTCGTCGACGCCTTCTGGCCCGGCGCGCTCACACTCGTCGCCAAGCACCAGCCCTCGCTCCAGTGGGACCTCGGTGACACCCGTGGCACCGTCGCGATCCGGATGCCGCTGCACCCGGTCGCGATCGAGCTGCTGACCGAGGTCGGCCCGATGGCCGTCTCCAGCGCCAACCTGACCGGACACCCCGCGCCGGAGGACTGTGACGCGGCGCAGGAGATGCTCGCGGACGCCGTGTCGGTGTATCTCGACGGGGGCCGGACGCCCGGCATCGTGCCGTCGTCGATCGTGGACGTGACCGGCAAGGTGCCGCTGCTGCTGCGCGCGGGCGCCGTCGACGCCGACGAGCTGCGCAAGGTCGTACCCGACCTCGAGGTGGCCAATTGACCGCCCCTGAGGGGCGTGGCATAGCGGGACTCCCCGACACCTTCCGCATCCTCCACGTCAGTACCGGCAACGTGTGCCGCTCGCCCATCACCGAGCGGCTGAACCGCCATGCCCTGAGCGACCGCCTCGGCGAGCGGCTCACGGGCGGGCTCATCGTGGAGAGCGCGGGCACCTGGGGACACGAGGGGGCCTCGATGGAGGCCAACGCGGAGGCCGTCCTGGCGGATTTCGGCGCGGACCCGTCCGGCTTCGTCGGGCGGGAGCTGCTGGACGAGCACGTCATCCGCGCGGACCTGGTCCTCACGGCGACACGTGACCACCGGGCGCAGGTCATCTCGATGGGGCACTCGGCGGGGCTGCGGACCTTCACGCTGAAGGAGTTCACCCGTCTCGTACGGGCCATAGACCCCGCGACGCTGCCCGACCCCCTCGACGAGGGCGTGGTCGAGCGCGCCCGTGCGCTGGTGCGTGCCGCCGCCGCGCTGCGCGGATGGCTTCTGGCTCCGAACGCGGAGGCGGACGAGGTCTACGACCCGTACGGGGCGCCCATCACCTTCTTCCGCTCCATCGGCGACGAGATCCACCAGGCGCTGGACCCGGTGGTGACGGCGCTCACGGGCGTACCGACCCGGCACTGACACCGGGCCGCTCGCGCACCGTTGAACTGCGGCGACGTACGGTGAGAAACGCGGCGGGGCATAAGGTGGGACGAGTTTGTGCAACCATCGCGCCGCCGTGTAAGTCCTTACCTCATGTGGCTACGCGCATTCCATCAGCCGTCCTGCTCCGAGTTAGTGTGTGTGGCTCGGATGGTCGGCGATTCCTGTGGGGCAGCCTGTGCGTGATTACCTGCTGACGCTCTGCGTGACGGCCGCGGTGACATATCTGTTGACCGGTCCGGTGCGGAAGTTCGCCATCGCGATCGGCGCGATGCCCGCGATCCGCGCCCGTGACGTGCACCGCGAACCGACACCGCGTCTCGGCGGTATCGCCATGTTCTTCGGCCTCTGCGCCGGACTGCTGGTCGCGAGCAACCTGCAGAATCTCAGCGGGGTCTTCGAGCAGTCCAACGAGCCGCGCGCGCTGCTCTCCGGAGCCGCGCTGATCTGGCTGATCGGTGTCCTGGACGACAAGTTCGAGATCGACGCCCTGATCAAGCTCGGCGGCCAGATGATCGCCGCCGGCGTGATGGTGATGCAGGGCCTGACGATCCTGTGGATCCCGGTGCCCGGCGTCGGCACCGTCGCGCTGACCTCGTGGCAGGGCACGCTCCTGACCGTCGCCCTCGTCGTGATCACGATCAACGCGGTCAACTTCGTCGACGGACTCGACGGCCTGGCCTCCGGCATGGTCTGCATCGCCGCGGCGGCGTTCTTCCTCTACGCGTACCGCATCTGGTACGGCTACGGCATCGAGGCCGCCGCCCCCGCCACCCTCTTCGCCGCGATCCTGATGGGCATGGGAATCGGCTTCCTGCCGCACAACATGCATCCGGCCCGGATCTTCATGGGCGATTCGGGCTCGATGCTGATCGGTCTGGTCCTGGCGACGGGCGCCATCTCCGTTACGGGGCAGGTCGATCCGGACGCCCTGAAGATCTACGCGGACGGCTCGACCCGTGAGGCGACGCACGCCGCGCTGCCGGTCTTCATCCCGCTGCTGCTGCCGCTGACGATCATCGCGATCCCGGTCGCCGACCTCGTCCTGGCGATCGTGCGCCGCACCTGGAACGGCCAGTCGCCGTTCGCCGCCGACCGCGGCCATCTCCACCACCGGCTGCTGGAGATCGGGCACTCGCACAGCAGGGCCGTACTGATCATGTACTTCTGGTCGGCGCTGATCGCCTTCGGTGTGGTGCTGTACTCGGTCCACTCCTCGTCCACCATGTCCACGATGTGGATCGTGTTCGCGGTCGTCGTGCTGAGTGCCCTGGGTCTGCTGCTCCTGCTGCTGCCCCGCTTCACACCGCGCGCCCCGCGCTGGGCCGAGGCCGTCGTGCCGCCCCGCTACCGGCGCCGCCGGCGGCGCGGCCAGGGGGAGTTGGCGGACGAGGCCCACCAGTCGCCGGAGCCGCGGGAAGGCCCGCGGGACGACGGATCACAGGTGCCTCACGATTCCCCGGCGACCGACGGCGTACCGGCCGAGGGGCCCTCTCCGGTCCCGGCGGGCGTCAACGGGGCGACCGCGATCGGGCCGCGATCTCACTTCCCCGACCGGCACAAGGCGGATTCGGCGTACTGAGAATTACCCCAACCCGCTCCATTACCAGACAAGACGGCTCACTGTCCGGCTCAGACGCGCGAATTACGCCTCATGTGTGACGGTAAGCACACGTTCATGGTAAAGACCTCATCAAATAGTTTGTGATACCGTTCACGAGACCCGGCGCCAGAGCCGAAGGACCGTAGTGCGACGGTCCGTTGGCCCGAGAATCCAACTCTCGGACCGGGCCTACGCTCGTCCATGACGACACCATCTGCCCCACCCAGCAAGCGGAGCTGCCGCCATGCCGACCAACGACGTCCGGATCCTGCTCAATTCCGCCGTACCCACCGCCGCCGCCGGCGTCATCGCCGCGGTGATCAGCGGTGTGGTCAGTGGTGGCAAGGGCGCTCTGGGAGCCGCTGTCGGTGTGCTGGTGGTCCTTCTCTTCATGGGTATCGGGCTCACGGTGCTCCAGCGCACGGCGAAGTCGCTGCCGCATCTCTTCCAGGCGATGGGGCTGATGCTCTACACCGCCCAGTTGCTGCTGCTGCTCGTCTTCCTGGCGGTCTTCAAGGACACCACGCTCTTCAACCCGAAGGCTTTCGGTTTCACGCTCCTCGCGGCGACCCTCGTCTGGATCGCCGCGCAGGCCCGCGCGTACATGAAGGCCAAGATCCTCTACGTCGAACCCGAGTCCTCGACGGCCGGTAAGGCCGAGAAGACGGGGTCCTCGGCGTGAAGGGTAGGGCCGGGATAAGTGCCCGTTCGGGATCCTGCTATCGTCCGGTTCCAACTGCGGCATTGCGGGCGCGGGCATCCGAGCTGACGCCTGTTCCATCGCGAGGCTCCATGCCTGAGAGCCGCCCCCACATCTGTCAGACCAGTCCAGTGCCGAACCGTGGCTTCGTGCCGCGCCGACACAACGAGGTTGCCGTACCTATGCGCCACGCTGAAGGAGCCCGCGGTGAGTGCTGATCCCCAGACCCTCGCCTTCGATGCGAGCTGCCATATCTTTTCCGGCTGCGGGTTCCCGGCTCCGGGCCTCCATACGTTCATGTACAAGCCCATTTTCGAGGTGGGCGGGTTCGAATTCAACAAGCCGATGCTGCTCGCGCTGCTGAGCACCATCGTGGTTGTCGGATTCTTCTGGATGGCCTTCAACAAGCCGAAGCTGGTGCCGGGCAAGGTCCAGATGATCGGCGAGGCCGGTTACGACTTCGTCCGCCGCGGCATCGTCTACGAGATCATCGGCAAGAAGGACGGTGAGAAGTACGTCCCCTTGATGGTGTCGATCTTCTTCTTCGTCTGGCTGATGAATCTCTGGTCGATCATTCCGATCGCCCAGTTCCCGGTCACCTCGCTGATCGCGTACCCCGCGGCCCTGGCGATCATCGTCTACGTCCTGTGGGTCGGTCTGACCTTCAAGACGCACGGATGGGGCGGTGGCTGGAGGAACATCACCGGCTACGACAAGTCGCTCGGCTGGGTCCTGCCGCTCGTCGTGGTGATCGAGTTCTTCTCGAACCTGCTGATCCGGCCCTTCACTCACGCGGTCCGACTGTTCGCCAACATGTTCGCGGGTCACCTGCTCATCGTGATGTTCACGCTGGCCACGTACTACCTGCTGAACGGACTGGGCTTCGTCTACGCCGGTGCCTCGTTCGCGATGGTGCTCGTCATGACCATCTTCGAACTCTTCATCCAGGCCGTCCAGGCGTACGTCTTCGTGCTCCTGGCCTGTAGCTACATCCAGGGCGCGCTCGCCAAGAGCCACTGAGCCCGGCTCCGTAATCCAGAGCCAACACAAGAACCAACAGACGTCCGGTGGCCAACCCCCACCCGGTCCGTGAAAGAGAAGGAAGTAACGGCATGTCCGCTGCTCTCGAATTGGTCAACCTCGCCTCCGCCAAGACCACCGTCGTCGGCAACGTGGCCTCGATCGGCTACGGCCTGGCCGCGATCGGCCCCGGCGTCGGCGTCGGCATCATCTTCGGTAACGGCACCCAGGCCCTCGCCCGTCAGCCCGAAGCGGCCGGCCTGATCCGCACCAACCAGATCATGGGTTTCGCCTTCTGTGAGGCGCTCGCCCTCATCGGCATCGTCATGGGCTTCGTCTACCAGTAAGCCGGACCGACAGCCCTACCCCTTTCACGGAAGGCATTGATGTGAACGCTCTCTATGTTGCGGCAGCGGCGGAGCCTCAGAATCCGCTGATCCCGCACCTTGACGAGCTCGTCATCGGCCTGATCGCCTTCGTCATCGTCTTCGGCTTCCTCGCCAAGAAGCTCCTCCCGAACATCAACAAGGTTCTGGAGCAGCGCCGTGAGGCCATCGAAGGCGGCATCGAGAAGGCGGAGGAGGCCAAGACCGAGGCGCAGAGCGTCCTGGAGCAGTACAAGGCCCAGCTCGCCGAAGCGCGTCACGAGGCGGCCCGTCTCCGCCAGGAGGCGACCGAACAGGGCGCCACCATCATCCAGGAGATGAAGGCGGAGGGGCAGCGGCAGCGCGAGGAGATCGTCGCCGCCGGTCACGCCCAGATCGAGGCCGACCGCAAGGCCGCCGCCTCGGCGCTGCGCCAGGACGTCGGCAAGCTCGCCACCGACCTCGCCGGCAAGCTCGTGGGTGAGTCCCTTGAGGACACCGCCCGGCAGAGCCGCACCATCGACCGCTTCCTCGACGAGCTCGAGGACGGCGCGTCGAAGGCCGAGGCGGCCCGATGAATGGGGCGAGCCGCGCGGCGCTTGCCGCCGCACGCGAGCGTCTCGACGCGCTGACCGACAACACCTCGGTCGACGCGGCGAAGCTCGCCGAGGAGCTGACCGCCGTCACCGCGCTGCTCCACCGCGAGGTGTCGCTGCGCCGGGTCCTGACCGACCCGGCACGGTCCGGTGAGTCCAAGGCCGAGCTGGCCGGCGGACTGCTGGGCGGGCAGGTGGGCGGCGAGACCGTCGATCTGGTCACCGGCATGGTCCGGTCCCGCTGGTCACGCCCGCGTGACCTGGTCGACTCGGTGGAGGAGCTGTCGGCTCTCGCCGAGCTCACCGCCGCGCAGCGTGCCGGTGGCCTCGACGACGTCGAGGACGAGCTGTTCCGGTTCGGCCGGATCGTCGAGTCCAGCACCGATCTGCGTGCCGCGCTGACCGATCAGGCGGCGACGGTGTCGGCCAAGAGCACGCTGCTGACCAGCCTGCTCGGCGGCCGGGCCAACCCGAGCACCGAGCGTCTGGTCGTCCGCCTCGTCACCCAGCCCCGTGGACGTAGCCTGGAAGCGGGTCTTCAGACCCTGTCCCGGCTCGCCGCGGCGCGCCGGAACCGGATGGTGGCGGTCGTCACATCGGCGGTGCCTCTCACCGAAGGCCAGAAGCAGCGCCTCGGCGCGGCCCTGGCCAGGCTCTACGGCCACCCGATGCATCTGAACCTCGACGTGGACCCCGAGGTCCTCGGCGGAGTCTCGGTCCGCGTCGGCGACGAGGTCGTCAACGGCACCGTCGTGGAACGCCTCGAAGAGGCGGCTCGGCGGCTGGCCGGCTGAAGGCCGCAGGTCGTTACGCGATAGCCGGATTACAGACACACATACACAGATCAAGAACTGCGGCCCGGTTGGGCCGTGCAGAAATTGCAGAAGATTCCTGGGGGTCGCCCCCAGACCCCCAAAGAACTTCGGGCCCAACAAGGAGAGCAGGGAATCCAGATGGCGGAGCTCACGATCCGGCCGGAGGAGATCCGGGATGCGCTGGAGAACTTTGTCCAGTCGTACAAGCCGGACGCGGCCTCGCGCGAGGAGGTCGGGACGGTCAGCGTTGCCGGTGACGGCATCGCGAAGGTCGAGGGTCTGCCCTCGGCCATGGCGAACGAACTGCTGAAGTTCGAGGACGGGACCCTGGGTCTCGCCCTGAACCTGGAGGAGCGCGAGATCGGCGCTGTCGTCCTCGGTGAGTTCAGCGGTATCGAGGAGGGTCAGTCGGTCACCCGTACCGGCGAAGTGCTCTCCGTCGGCGTCGGCGAGGGTTACCTCGGCCGTGTCGTCGACCCGCTCGGCGCCCCGATCGACGGTCTCGGCGAGATCGCGACCGACGGCCGCCGCGCCCTGGAGCTCCAGGCTCCGGGCGTCATGGTCCGTAAGTCGGTGCACCAGCCGATGCAGACCGGTTACAAGGCCGTCGACTCGATGGTGCCGATCGGCCGTGGCCAGCGTCAGCTGATCATCGGCGACCGCCAGACCGGCAAGACCGCCCTGGCTGTCGACACCATCATCAACCAGCGCGACAACTGGCGCTCGGGCGACGTGAACAAGCAGGTTCGCTGCATCTACGTCGCCATCGGCCAGAAGGGCTCCACCATCGCGTCCGTACGCGGTGCGCTGGAAGAGGCCGGCGCTCTTGAGTACACGACGATCGTCGCCGCCCCGGCGTCCGACCCGGCGGGCTTCAAGTACCTGGCCCCGTACACCGGTTCGGCCATCGGCCAGCACTGGATGTACCAGGGCAAGCACGTCCTGATCATCTTCGACGACCTGTCGAAGCAGGCCGACGCCTACCGCGCCGTCTCGCTGCTGCTGCGCCGTCCGCCGGGCCGCGAGGCCTACCCGGGCGACGTCTTCTACCTGCACTCGCGTCTGCTGGAGCGCTGCGCCAAGCTCTCCGACGACATGGGCGCCGGTTCGATGACGGGTCTTCCCATCGTCGAGACCAAGGCGAACGACGTGTCGGCGTTCATCCCGACCAACGTCATCTCCATCACCGACGGCCAGTGCTTCCTGGAGTCCGACCTGTTCAACGCCGGCCAGCGGCCCGCGCTGAACGTCGGTATCTCGGTCTCCCGAGTCGGCGGTTCCGCCCAGCACAAGGCCATGCGCCAGGTGTCGGGACGTCTGCGCGTGGACCTCGCCCAGTACCGCGAGCTGGAGGCGTTCGCCGCCTTCGGTTCCGACCTGGACGCCGCGTCGAAGGCATCGCTCCAGCGTGGTCAGCGCATGGTCGAGCTGCTCAAGCAGCCGCAGTACGCGCCGTACCCCGTCGAGGAGCAGGTCGTCTCCATCTACGCCGGCACCACCGGCAAGATGGACGACGTCCCGGTCGAGGACATCAGCCGCTTCGAGACCGAGCTGCTGGAGCACCTGCGCCGCGAGCGCAAGGAGCTGCTGACCAGCATCGCCGAGGGCGCCAAGATGTCGGACGACACTCTTGAGTCCATCAGTGACGCCATCGCCGCCTTCAAGAAGCAGTTCGAGACCTCGGACGGCAAGCTTCTGGGCGACGACGCCCCGGCCGGCGTCAACGTCTCCAAGTGACGACGGAAGGGACCTGACTCATGGGAGCCCAGCTCCGGGTCTACAAGCGTCGCATCAAATCCGTCACCGCGACCAAGAAGATCACCAAGGCGATGGAGATGATCGCCGCCTCGCGCATCGTCAAGGCGCAGCGCCAGGTGACGGCATCCACGCCGTACGCGACCGAGCTCACCCGCGCGGTCACGGCGGTGGCGACCGGATCCAACACCAAGCACCCCCTGACCACGGAGGTCGAGGCGCCGGTCCGGGCCGCGGTTCTGCTCATCACGAGCGACCGCGGACTGGCCGGCGGCTACTCCTCCAACGCCATCAAGGCGGCGGAGCGGCTCACCGAGCGGCTCACGGGTGAGGGCAAGAAGGTCGACACCTACATCGTCGGCCGCAAGGGTGTCGCCTACTACGGCTTCCGTGAGATCGAGGTCACGGAGTCGTGGACCGGCTTCACCGACAGTCCGACCTACGCGGACGCCAAGAAGGTCGCCGGGCCGCTGATCGCGGCGGTCCAGCGGGACACGGCGGACGGCGGCGTGGACGAACTCCACATCGTCTTCACCGAGTTCATCTCGATGCTGACGCAGACGCCGACACAGAACCGGCTGCTGCCCCTCTCCCTCGCCGACGCGTCGGCGGACCAGGACGAGGACGCGGCGAAGAAGCACGAGATCCTTCCGCTGTTCGACTTCGAGCCGTCGGCGGAGGACGTCCTCGACGCCCTGCTGCCGCGCTACGTCGAGAGCCGTATCTACAACGCGCTGCTCCAGGCCGCCGCTTCCAAGCACGCGGCCACCCGCCGCGCGATGAAGTCGGCGACCGACAACGCCGGGGATCTCATCAAGAGCCTCTCCCGGCTTGCCAACGCGGCCCGCCAGGCCGAAATCACCCAGGAAATCAGCGAGATCGTCGGTGGCGCCAGCGCCCTGGCCGACGCGACCGCGGGGAGTGAAAAGTAATGACGACCACTGTTGAGGCGGCCACCCCGGGAAGCACGGCCACAGGCCGCGTGTCCCGGGTCATCGGCCCGGTCGTCGACGTGGAGTTCCCCGTCGACGCGATGCCGGAGATCTACAACGCACTGCACGTCGAGGTGGCCGACCCGGCCGAGGACGGCAAGAGGAAGACGCTGACGCTCGAAGTCGCCCAGCACCTGGGTGACGGAGTCGTACGCGCCGTCTCGATGCAGCCGACCGACGGTCTGGTCCGCCAGGCCGTGGTGACGGACACCGGCTCCGGTATCTCGGTGCCCGTCGGTGACGTGACCAAGGGCAAGGTGTTCAACACCCTCGGTGAGATCCTGAACGACCCGGAGGGCAAGGCTCAGATCACCGAGCGCTGGCCGATCCACCGCAAGGCCCCGGCCTTCGACCAGCTCGAGTCGAAAACCGAGATGTTCGAGACCGGCCTGAAGGTCGTCGACCTGCTGACCCCGTACGTCAAGGGCGGCAAGATCGGTCTGTTCGGTGGAGCGGGCGTCGGCAAGACGGTCCTCATCCAGGAAATGATCATGCGTGTGGCGAAGCTGCACGACGGTGTTTCCGTGTTCGCCGGTGTCGGTGAGCGCACCCGTGAGGGCAACGACCTCATCGACGAGATGACCGAGTCGGGCGTCCTGGACAAGACCGCGCTGGTCTTCGGCCAGATGGACGAGCCGCCGGGCACCCGTCTGCGGGTCGCCCTGTCGGCCCTGACCATGGCGGAGTACTTCCGCGATGTGCAGAAGCAGGACGTGCTGCTTTTCATCGACAACATCTTCCGCTTCACCCAGGCCGGTTCCGAGGTCTCCACGCTGCTCGGCCGTATGCCGTCCGCGGTGGGTTACCAGCCGACCCTGGCGGACGAGATGGGTGTGCTCCAGGAGCGCATCACCTCGACCCGTGGCCACTCGATCACCTCGATGCAGGCGATCTACGTGCCGGCGGACGACCTGACCGACCCGGCCCCGGCCACGACCTTCGCGCACCTCGACGCGACGACCGTGCTGTCGCGTCCGATCTCGGAGAAGGGCATCTACCCGGCGGTCGACCCGCTGGACTCGACGTCCCGCATCCTGGACCCGCGTTACATCTCGCAGGCGCACTACGACACGGCCAGCCGCGTCAAGGGAATCCTGCAGAAGAACAAGGACCTCCAGGACATCATCGCGATCCTCGGCATCGACGAGCTGGGCGAGGAGGACAAGCTCGTTGTCCACCGTGCCCGTCGCGTCGAGCGCTTCCTGTCGCAGAACACCCACGCCGCCAAGCAGTTCACCGGCCTGGACGGCTCCGACGTACCGCTCGACGAGTCGGTCGCCGCGTTCAACGCGATCTGCGACGGGGATTACGACCACTTCCCGGAGCAGGCGTTCTTCATGTGCGGTGGTATCGAGGACCTGAAGGCGAACGCCAAGGAGCTCGGCATCTCCTGAGCCGTCGACTCACCCCGAGTCCTCGGCCGGTCCGGCGGGGGGCGGGCATGAACCGCCCCCCTCCGAACCGCCGATCGTGAACCCCATAGAATCTAGACCAACACCCGGCGACAAAGCCGGGTGGTGACCCGAGGAGCCACCCTTGGCTGCTGAGCTGCACGTCGAGCTGGTCGCCGCGGACCGCAGTGTCTGGTCCGGCGAGGCCACCCTGGTCGTCGCGCGCACCACGTCCGGCGACATCGGCGTCATGCCCGGTCACCAGCCGCTGCTCGGTGTGCTGGAGTCGGGCCCCGTGACCATCCGTACGACCGAGGGCGGAACGGTCGTCGCCGCTGTGCACGGCGGTTTCCTCTCGTTCGCGGACAACAAGCTCTCGCTGCTCGCGGAGATCGCCGAGCTTGCGGACGAGATCGATGCCCAGCGCGCCGAGCGCGCGCTGGAGCGTGCCAAGTCGGGTGAGGACGACGCCGCCGAGCGTCGCGCCGATGTCCGACTGCGCGCTGTGGCGGTGCGCTGACGCACCGCTTCTGGAATTACCCTCAGCCGCGGCCCGTTCTGGAGTCATCCAGACCGTGTCGCGGCTGAGGCGATGCGGCTGCTGTTTCTGTTCGTTCGTGCGGGTTACTCGATGAGGCGAGGAGGTCGGTATCGATGGTCCTCGCTCTGCTTGTCTGCGGACTGGTCGTCGTACTGGTTGCGGTGGGGCTCTTCGTCTTCGGGCTGCGCCGACGGCTGATCCAGCGGTCCGGAGGGACCTTCGACTGTTCGCTGCGCTGGAACGTGGCGGAGGAGCCCGACACGTCCGGCAAGGGCTGGGTGTACGGCGTCGCGCGCTACAGCGGCGACCGGATCAACTGGTTCCGGGTCTTCTCGTACTCTCCGCGGCCCCGCCGCAGCCTTGAGCGCTCGGCCATCGAGGTGCGCGCCCGGCGCGCGCCCGAGGGCGAGGAGGAGCTGGCGCTGCTCTCCGACTCCGTCGTGCTCGGCTGCGACCACAAGGGGACGCGTCTGGAGCTGGCGATGAGCGAGGACGCGCTGACCGGCTTCCTCGCCTGGCTGGAGGCGGCGCCGCCCGGCCAGCGGGTGAACGTCGCCTGAGTCTTCGGGGCAACGACGAGGGGGACGGTGCCCGTGGGCGCCGTCCCCCTCGCTCTGTGCGCGGTGTGTTGCCTCGGACCTACTTCAGACCGTTGCTGATCGCGGTCACGAGTTCGCCGTTCGCGGTGTCACCGGTGAAGTCCCAGAAGAACGCTCCGCCGAGGCCCTGGCTCTTGGCCCAGGTCATCTTCGTCGCGATCGTGGCCGGGGTGTCGTAGCTCCACCAGTTGCTGCCGCACTTGGCGTACGCCGTGCCGCCGACGGTGCCGGTGACGGGGCAGGTGTTCTTCAGGACCTTGTAGTCCTCGATGCCCGCCTCGTACGTGCCGGGGGCCGCGCCCGTCGCGGTGCCGCCCGGCGCCGCCTGCGTGACGCCGGTCCAGCCGCGCCCGTAGAAGCCGATGCCGAGCAGCAGCTTCTTCGCCGGGACGCCCTGCGCCTTGTACTTGGCGATCGCGTCGGCGGAGTTGAAGCCCGCCTGGGGGATGCCCGGGTACGAGGTGAGCGGGGAGTGCGGGGCCGTGGGGCCCTGCGCGGCGAAGGCGCCGAAGAAGTCGTACGTCATCACGTTGAGCCAGTTCATGTACTGCGAGGCGCCGGCGTAGTCGGCGGCGTCGATCTTGCCGCCGCTGGACGCGTCGGCGGTGACGGCCGCGGTGACCAGGTAGTTGGCACCGAACTTGGCGCGCATGGCCTGCATCATGTTCTTCATCGACGCCGGGCCGCTGGTGTCACAGCTCAGACCGCAGGCGTTGGGGTACTCCCAGTCCAGGTCGATGCCGTCGAAGACGTCGGCCCAGCGCGGGTCCTCGACCAGGTCGTAGCAGGACTGCGCGAACGCGGCCGGGTTCTTCACCGCGTCACCGAAGCCGCCGGACCAGGTCCAGCCGCCGAAGGACCAGAGGACCTTGATGTTGGGGTTGGCGGCCTTGAGCTTGCGCAGCTGGTTGAAGTTGCCGCGCAGCGGCTGGTCCCAGGTGTCGGCGACACCGTCGACGGCCTGGTCGGCGGTGTACGCCTTGTCCGTCGCGGCGTAGGCGTCACCGATGGTGCACTTGCCGCCCTGGACGTTGCCGAACGAGTAGTTGATGTGGGTGATCTTGGACGCGCTGCCCGACGTCACCAGGTTCTTGACGTGGTAGTTGCGGTCGTAGACGCCCCACTCGGTGAAGTAGCCGAGCTTGACCTGGTCGCCGGGCGGGGTGCCCGGGTCCGTGCCGCCGCCGGTGGTCCTGACGGCGACCGAGCCGCTGACCGGTCCGGTCTGGTCGGCCGTGTCACGGGCCTGGACGCTGTACGAGTAGCTGGTGCCCGCGGTCAGGCCGGTGTTCGTGTACGTCGTACCGGTGACCGTGGCGATCTTCGCGCCGTCCCGCAGGACGTCGTAGTTCTTGATGCCCTTGTCGTCGGTGGCCGCGCTCCAGCTGAGCTTCGCCGACGTGTTGGTGATCTCGCTCGCGGTGGGTGTGCCCGGGGCGGTGGGGGCCGTGTCACCGGGGACGCTGCCGCCGTCGCAGGACAGGCCGTTGAGCTTGCAGCCGGAGGGGGAACCGGAGCCGGTGCCGTTGAAGCCGAAGGTGACCGAGGCGCCCGGGGTGAGGGTGCCGTTCCAGCCGACGTTCTTGGCGGTCCAGTGGTTGGTGCCGCTCTTGGTGACCGTGGCGTCCCAGGCGGAGCCGACGCCGGTGCCGGCGGGGAAGTCCCACTCGACGGTCCAGGAGCTGAGGGTGGTGGTGCCGGTGTTCTTCACCGTCCACGAGCCTTCGAAGCCGGTGCCCCAGTCGGACTTCTTGGTGTACGTGGCGGTCGCCGACTCGGCTGCCTCGGCGGGGGAGGCCAGGCCGACCATGGCGGCGAGGGGGAGGAGCAGTGCGGTCAGCGCCGCGACGGATCTGGATCTGAATCTGGCTCTTCGGACGGACGTCTTCGTGCTCAAGGGGTACTCCTCGAGTGGGATCAGAGCAGTTCGGGGTTGGTCCGGGGTTGATCCGGGGTTGGTCCGTGACACCCGACTCCCGCGACAGCTCGCGCAGTAGTCGGTGGCGTGAGAGTAAGGAGGTCTGGACCACTCGTCAATAGGTCCAGACCAAAGGTGTCCCCGGTCGTCCGTGGCTGTCGGTCCACCCGCCGCCCCGGCGGCCGGTCAGATCCCCAACTCCCGCGCCAGAACCGCCGCTTGCAGCCGGCTGCGCAGCTCCAGCTTGCCCAGCAGCCTGCTCACATGCGTCTTGACGGTCGCCTCGGCCATGTCGAGCCGCCGCGCGATCTCGGCGTTCGACAGCCCGTCGCCCAGGCTCGACAGCACCTCGCGCTCGCGCCGGGTCAGGGTGTCGAGCACCGTGAGGTCCGGCGCGTCCGTGGACCGTACGGTCCTCGGCGAGGCGAACTCGGCGATCAGCCGGCGTGTCACGGCGGGCGCGATCAGCCCCTCGCCACGTGCCACCGTCCGCACCGCCTCGATCAGCTCCCTCGCCCCGGTGTTCTTCAGCAGGAACCCGGAGGCGCCGGCGCGCAGCGCGCCGAAGACGTACTCGTCCAGGTCGAACGTCGTCAGTACGAGCACGTCGGCCAGTCTCTCCCCGACGACCTGCCGTGTCGCCGACACACCGTCGAGGCGCGGCATCTGAATGTCCATCAGTACGAGATTCGGGCGCAGTTCACGGGCCAGCCGTACGGCCTCCTCGCCGTCCCCGGCCTCGCCCACGACCTCGATCTCCGGCGCGCTGCGCAGGATCAGCACCAGTCCCGCGCGCACCGCCGACTGGTCCTCGGCCACCAGAACCCGGATCGTCATGACGCGCCGTTCCCCTCGTCGACGGGCAGTTGTGCCCGTACCCGCCAGATCGTGCCGCCGTCGGTGTCCTCCGACATGACCGGTCCCGCCTCGAACTCCCCGTCCAGCAGGGCGACTCGCTCACGCATCCCGACGAGACCGGCGCCGGAGCCCGGCGCTCGGGGGCCGGGCCGGTCGCCGTACGGGCTGACGACGTCGACGCGCAGAGCGCGCCGGGTGCGCTCCAGGAACACCGTCACGGGGCCGCGCGGCGCGTGCTTGAGCGCGTTGGTCAGCGACTCCTGGACGATGCGGTACGCCGCCATCTCGACCGGCGCGGGCAGCGGCGCCTCCCCGCCCCGCCGGTCCGCCAGCGTGAACGTGAGCCCGCTGGACGCGCCGTTCGTACGGGCCTGCTCCACGAGCGAGTCGAGCGCCCGCAGCGTCGGCGCCGGGGCCGGGGCCCGGTCGTCGCCGGCGTCCCGCAGCAGCCCGATGAGCCGCCGCATCTCGGCCAGTCCGGCGACGCTGTTCTCGCGGATCACCGTCAGCGCGTCCTTCGTGGTCCGCGCGTCGTCGAGCGAGAGCGCGGCGGTGGAGTGGATCGCGATGGCCGACAGATGGTTGGCGACCATGTCGTGCAGCTCACGGGCCATCCGCGCGCGCTCGGCCGTCACGGCCTGCGTACGGTCCATCTCGGCGAGCAGCGCGGTCTGTTCGGCCCGCAGCCGGGCGGCCTCGGCTGCGTCGCGGTGGTTGCGCACCAGCACACCGGTGGTGGCCGGGGCGACACCGATCGCGGCGGCGACCACCCCGAGCAGCAGTGCCTCGGGCGTACGGAGCCAGCTCAGGGTCCCCACGGTGACGACGATCGAGATCAGCGCCGTGGCCCAGGGGATACGGCGGGCGGCGGACGGGCTCCCGTACAGCACCGCCGCGTACACGATGTCCGTGAACATCGCGATCGTCGCGACACTGCCGGTGGTGAACTGGTCGGCGACCAGCGCGACGGTGGCGACGGTCAGGGCCGTGCGGGGCGTGCTCCTGCGCACCAGCTCCATCAGGGACATGACGACGAGGGGCACCAGCACCCAGGAGCCGGGCAGCACCCGGCCGCCCTGGGTGTGCAGCCCGAGCGACCACAGCAGCAGACCGCCCAGCAGGCCGGCCGCGCCGATCAGGACGTCCTCGCGGGGCGGGCGCGGGAAATCGGTCATCCCGCCATCCAACACGGCGCCGCGCGCGGGCACGTCCACGTACCGGCCGAGGAGGCGGTACATCGAAGGATGCAGTGACGGCTCGTCACCGCTGACGACGATCGGGGCCGGGACGGGCGGGAGGCTTGGAGGGAGCCGGAAGGGGGCCGTCGTGATCGTCACGCTGATCATCATCTGTGAGGTCGGATTCTGGGTGCTGCTGGGCATCGGACTCGCCCTGCGCTACTTCGCCGGGATGCCGCGCGCCTCGGTCGCGGTGCTGTTGTGCGAGCCGCTGCTGGAGGTCCTGCTGCTGGTCGTGACGGCGATCGACCTCAAGAACGGCGCCGAACCGGACTGGAAGCACGGCCTCGCGGCGGTGTACATCGGGTTCTCGGTGGCCCTCGGCCCGGAGCTGATCAAGTGGGCCGACGCACGCTTCGCCCACCGCTTCGCGGGCGGCCCGCCGCCGGTGCGCCCGCCGAAGTACGGCAGGGCCCGCGCGATCCACGAGTGGCGGACGGCGGCCCGGTGGATCGTGGCGTCGGGCATCGCGATCGTGCTGCTCCAGGCCGCGATCCGGTACGTCGGCTCCGACGGGGGCGTCGGCTCGCTCCGGATGTGGCAGGAGAAGATGGTCTTCCTGATCGGCGTCAACGTGGTGTGGGCGCTCGGCTACACGCTCTTCCCGAAGAGGGGTCCGGGCGGGGCCGCCCCGGTGGAGCGGCCCACCTCCTACGACGACCGCTGAGCTTTCCGGATCAGCGCTCGCCGCCCGGCACCCACAACACGTCTCCGACCTCCTTGTTGGCCACCCTGGCCAGGATGAACAGGAGGTCGGAGAGCCGGTTGAGATACGTAGCCGTCAGCGGGTTCATGATCTCCCCGTGCGTCTCGAACGCCGTCCACGTCGAGCGCTCCGCGCGCCGTACGACGGTGCACGCCTGGTGCAGCAGCGCCGCCCCCGCCGTACCGCCGGGGAGGATGAAGCTCCGCAGCTTCTCGACCTCCTCCAGGAAGAGGTCGCAGTCCGCCTCCAGCTTGTCGATGTACGACTGCTCGACCCGCAGCGGCGGATACTTCGGCGCCTCGACCACCGGCGTGGAGAGATCGGCGCCCACGTCGAAGAGGTCGTTCTGGACCCGGACGAGGACCTTCACCACATCGTCCCTGAGCTGCCCCAGCGCGATCGCCGTACCGAGGGCGGCGTTCGCCTCGTTGGCGTCGGCGTAGGCGGCGATCCTCGGATCGGTCTTGGCGGTACGGCTCATGTCGCCGAGCGCCGTGGTGCCCTGGTCGCCGGTACGGGTGTAGATACGCGTCAGATTGACCATGTGCCCAGCCTAGGGCGTGTCCCAGCCTGGGGCGCATGGGCTCAGGCGTCGGCCTTCCGGAAGACCCGGGCGCCGACCGTCAGCGACACCGCCGCCAGGGCCACCGCCATCAGCACGCCGTAGAGCATCGCGGCGCCGGCGTAGTCGCCCAGGTACCCCGCCCGTACGGCGTCCACCAGGAAGCGCAGCGGCACGACGTGCGACAGCAGGTTCAGCCAGTCCGGGGCCAGCGTCATCGGCAGCACCAGACCGGAGAGCAGCATCGCCGGCATCGTCAGCGCGTTGATCACGGGGCCGAACTCCTGCGGCGTCGAGACGTTCATCGCCAGGGCGTACGACAGCGAGGCCAGCGCGGTGGCCAGGACCCCGACGAACACGAAGCCGATGAGGATCCCGCCCAGCGGCGCCCGCAACCCCATCACCAGCGCGGCGAGGACCAGCAGTACGGACTGGAAGACGAAGAGCGCCGCGTCTCGCAGCACCCTCCCCAGCAGCAGGGCGAGCCGGCTGACCGGCGTCACCCGCATCCGTTCGAGGACCCCGGTCTGCTTCTCGACGAGGATCGAGAAGCCCGCCAACGAGGCCCCGAGCAGGGCGAGTTGGAGGACGAGTCCGGGCACCAGGATCTGCCAGGAGTCGGCCTTCGCGCCGAGCGGCAGATCGGTCAGCAGCGGCCCGAAGAAGAAGAGGAACAGCAGCGGCATCAGGATGCCGAAGAGGATCTGGAACTTGGAGCGCAGGGTCTGGCGGGCGTACCGCCCGAAGACCAGCGCGGTGTCCGAGAGCGGCGACGAGACGAGTGGGGACACGGCGGGATCCTCCTAGACGGCTGCGGGAACGGCGTCGTCCGGCGCCGGGGCGCGGCCGGTGATCGCGAGGAAGGCGTCCTGGAGCGAGGCGCCGGGGGAGCCGCCGTACTCGCGCTTCAGCGCGTCCGGCGTGCCCTCGGCCACCACCACGCCGTGGTCGACGACGACCAGCCGGTCGGAGAGTTCGTCGGCCTCGTCGAGGTAGTGCGTGGTGAGGACGACCGTCGTGCCGTGCTCCTGACGGATACGGCGGATCAGGTCCCACAGACCGGCCCTGCTGCCCGGATCGAGTCCGGTGGTCGGCTCGTCGAGGAACAGCACCTCGGGGCGGTGCGTCAGCCCCATCGCGATGTCCAGTCGCCGGCGCTGCCCGCCGGAGAGCGCCGCGCACTTGCGGTCGAGCAGGTCGGACAGGTCGAGGTCGTGCGCCAACTCCCGGGTGCGGACGACGGCTTGGGCCTTCGTCAGCCGGTAGAGCCGGGCCTGGGTGATCAGTTCCTCGCGTACGGAGATCTGCGGGTCGACGCCGCCGGACTGCGCCACGTAACCGATCCTTCGCCGTACCCGCGCGGGCTCACGGGCGAGGTCGAACCCGGCGACCGTCGCGACGCCTTCGGTGGGCGCGAGCAGCGTGGTGAGCATCCGCAGCGTGGTGGTCTTGCCCGCGCCGTTGGGACCGAGCAGGCCGAGGATCTCCCCGGCCCGGACGGTCAGATCGATGCCGCGCACCGCCTCGACGGTGCCCTGTCCGGTGGAGAAGGACCGGGCGAGCCCGGCCGTACTGATGATTGCCATGACTCCAGAAAAACAGAGTCACTTAAATTTTGCAATGACTCCAAAAATACAGGGGGCCCAAACGGTCACGGTGCCGGGCCCGCGCCGCGCCCTAAGCTGAGAGGCATGTCCGAAGGGCTCAGGGAGCGCAAGAAGCGCCAGACCAGGCAGTACATCTCCGACGTCGCCACGCATCTGTTCGTCGAGCGCGGCTTCGACGCGGTGACCATCGCCGAGGTCGCCGAGGCGTCGGACGTCTCCGTCAACACGGTCTACAACTACTTCTCGACCAAGGAAGACCTCTTCCTCGACCGCAGCCGGGGCATCGTCGAGCGGCTCTCCCGGTTCGTGCGCGCCCGTGACGCGGGCGAGTCGGCGGCGGACGCCGTCCTGCGCGAACTGCGAGAGCTGGTCGAGACCGTCTCGCCCACCATCGGACTGCACAGCGGCCACGACCGCTTCATGAAGGTCGTCGAGGACTCGCACTCACTCAGGTCGCGTCTCTGGTACATCCAGCAGGAGCTCCTGGTCCATCTGGAGAAGACGCTCCGCGAGGAGACCGGCGCCGACGAGAGGGACACGCTGCCCACGCTGGTGGCCGGTCAGCTCGCCTGGGCGCACGGCACGCTCATGGCGTTCGTCGGCCGCCGGATGGTCGCGGGCCGGACCCCCGAGGAGACCTCGCGCGAAGCCCTCGTACTGCTGGACGACATCGAGGAAGTACTGGGCGGGAAAGTGCTCAAGTACGCTGTACGGCAAGGCTGATGGGCCGCCCCGGCGTGCTTCCGGATGTGATGTCCGTCATGTGAGACGTGACGCGCATCTCTTCACCACCACAGGGCAGCTCACGACCGATAACCTCCGGCAGAGGGAAATGTAAAGCGCGTGTTAAGCCGCGCGCCGTTCCGGAGCGGAAACCAAGGGGTACGTCGTGGCCAGGAAGCTCGCCGTCATCGGTGCCGGACTCATGGGGTCCGGAATCGCGCAGGTATCGGCCCAGGCCGGCTGGGACGTCGTTCTGCGAGATGTGACCGACGAGGCCCTGACCCGTGGCAAGAACGCGATCCGCGCCTCGTACGCCAAATTCGTCACCAAGGGCAAACTCGAAGAGGCGGACGCGGACGCCGCACTCGCCCGGATCACCACGACCACCGATCTGGACGCCGCGGCCGACGCCGACATCGTCGTCGAGGCCGTGTTCGAGAAGCTCGACATCAAGCACGAGATCTTCCGGACGCTCGACAAACTCGTACGCGACGACGCCGTCCTGGCCTCCAACACCTCGGCCATCCCGATCACCAAGATCGCCGCGGTGACGGAGCGTCCCGAGCGCGTCGTGGGCGCGCACTTCTTCTCACCCGTACCGATGATGAACCTCTGTGAGCTGGTACGCGGCTACAAGACCAGCGACGAAACTCTCGCCACGACACGGGAGTTCGCCGAATCGGTCGGCAAGACCTGCATCGTCGTCAACCGTGACGTCGCGGGCTTCGTCACCACCCGTCTGATCACCGCCCTGGTCGTCGAGGCGGCCAGGCTCCAGGAGTCGGGCGTCGCCACGGCCGAGGACATCGACATCGCGTGCAAGCTCGGCTTCGGCCACGCCATGGGGCCGCTCGCCACCGCCGACCTCACGGGCGTCGACATCCTGCTGCACGCCGCCGACAACATCTACACGGAGTCGCAGGACGAGAAGTTCGCGGCGCCCGAACTGATGCGCCGGATGGTGGACGCGGGTGACATCGGGCGCAAGAGCGGGCAGGGCTTCTACAAGCACTGAACGTTCCGCCCTCACCCCACCGGGTGAATTCGGTATCAGTTCGCTCACGGACGGCAACTTCCTCGGCCGTACGGCTGTCAGTTGTTGCACAAAGGCATTGCACGAAGACCTCGCACCAAGACATCGCACGCGCACATCGCACGCACATATCGCACACGGGTATCGCACGAAGACCGAGAAGACGGACGCGGAGCACGTAAGAATTCGGGGAGCGCATATGCACATCAGGGGCGACCACGCCGAGCTGGTCGTCGAGGGCCGCCTCGACGTCCGCAGCGCGGCGGACGCCCGTACGGTCCTGCACTCGGCCGTCGACGACGGAGCCGGCGACCTGGTGCTCGATCTGACCGGACTCGATTCCTGGGACGCCACGGGCCTCGGCGTCATCATGGGCGCGCACCGCCGGGCCGGACGGTGCGGTCGCAGACTCGTGCTGCGCGGTGTGCCGGCCCAGATGCAGCGCCTGCTGGTGGCCACCCGGCTCCACCGCATTCTCGCCATCGAGGGCGGGATCGCAGCAGAATCGCTTCCGCGCGTCTGAAACAGCACGCGCGGGTCCGTAAGCACGCGAACTCACCGGCTCCGCCCGTGAACCGCGCACAATCCTCACGAGACCGTGACGTCTGGGACGGGGTGGCACCCCGGCTGTTCCTGGATACTGTGCGGAGGTTTAGGGTTTCGGCCGTCGGCCGACCGACGACCCATGCGGCGGGCACCGGATCAGAAGTGACAGCGGGGTGTGCGAGGCCGGGAGGGCAACCGCACGCCACGATCTGGGGGGCTTTGACGATGAACCCGACCGACCCGACCCACCCGACGGACCCGCGTCCCGAGGGTGCCGGTCCCCTGGGCACCGGCCCCGCCGGAGCGGGGCGCGCCGACGAGAGAACCGCCGAGGCCGCCGACCGGCCCAGCCCGTGGCTCACGCACCCGACGCCCGCGCGCACCGTCGAGCTGATCTCCGGCGACTTCCTGATCACCGTGAACCCCGTCGACGGCAGCGAGATCGAGCCATGCCCGCCGGGCTCGCAGTCGCCCGCCCCCGTCAGGCTCGACGCCGACGAGCGCGCCGAGGCGCGCCGTGCCGGCCGGCCGCCCATACCGCCGGGCCCCGGCGCGCCCCCGCTCCCGCTGCTGGAGCGACAGGAGGAGCGCGAACAACTCGTCGGACTGCTGGGCCGCGGACGTTCCGTACGCCTCACCGGGTCGGCGGGCTCCGGCCGCACCGCACTCCTCGAAGCCGTCGCCGCCGACTGCGAGAACCTCGCGCCGGACGGGGTCGTACGGCTCTCCGGCCACCACCGCACCGTCACCGAGCTGCTGTACGAGCTGTACGCGGGCGTGTACCGGTCCGCGCTGCACCGCCCCGACCGCGCGGGACTGCTGCGGCTGGTCAACGGCATCGGCGCGATCGTCGTCGTGGACGACCTCGAACTCGGCGGCGAGCCGCTGGACGAACTCCTCGAAGCCGCGCCCGAATGCGCCTTCCTCCTCGCCATCACCCCCGACGTCGACGCGCCCATCTCGCGCTCGCGGCTCGAAGAGGTCCTGCTCGGCGGTCTCGGCCGCGGCGCCTCGCTCGACCTGCTGGAGCGCGCCACGGGGCGCCCGCTGACCGACGAGGAGGCGAACTGGGCCGGCGACCTCTGGTTCGAGTCCGAAGGACTGCCGCAGCGCTTCGTCCAGGCCGGGGCGCTGCTGCGCGGGCGCGACCGCCTGCGCGCCGACCCGGAGCCGTACGAGGCGGACGGCGCCTTCGTCCCCGAGCCGGCGGACGCGCCGTACGGCCAAGGACAGGGCCGGGGCGAGGGGTTCAAGGACGAGGCGCTCACCGCCGACGGTTACGACGTACCGCTGCCGACCCTCGGCGAGGGCGCCGCGCCCGCCGTGCTGCTCGCCTCCCGGCTCGGCGAGGCCGCGCGGGAGACGCTGCGCTTCGCCGTCGCGCTCGGCGGCGAGGTGCCGCACCAGGCCCATCTGCCGGCCCTGGTGGGCGACACCCACGCCGACGCCGCCGTCGGCGAACTGATGAACGCCGGCCTCCTGTCGCCCGTCGGCCCGCGCTACCGGCTCGCCGCCGGAGCGCTCGCCCAACTGGAGGCGCGGGGTTACGGCGACGAGGCCACGTCGCGTGCGCACGTCGCCGTCCAGCACTTCACCTGGTGGGCCGGCCATCCGTCGGTCACCCCGCGACGGGCCTCCTCGGAGGCGGACGCGCTGCTCGCCGCGATGACGCCCCTGGTGTCCAGCGGCGAGGCGGGCCACGCGAGCGCCGCCGTCCTGCTGGCCAGGGGCGCGGCGCCCGCCTTCCTGGCGGGCCTGCACTGGGGCGCCTGGGAGCGCGCGCTGCGGATCGGCCAGGAGGCGGCCAGGATCGCCGGAGAGGTCGCCGAAGAGGCGTACTTCCACCACGAGTTGGGGATCCTCGCGCTCTGCGTCGGGAGCCTGGACCGGGCGCGCGCCGAACTGGAGACCTCGATCGGCATGCGCGGGGCGGTGGCGGACAAGCGGGGCACGGTGTCCGGCCGCAGGGCGCTGGCCCTGGTCACCGACCGCGAGAACGGGAACGCCCCGGTCCCCTTCCGCCCGGCCGGCGAACCGCCGGTGTCGCCGCCGCGCGGGGTCTCGATGGTCGTACCCGTCCGGAAGCCACCGTCGCAGGACGAGCGGATGACGACGCTGGTGACCCGGCGTGATGACACACCGCCGGCGGGCAGGACCGCCGCCGGGCCGCCCGTCCGCCGGCGCCGTCCGGTGCTGGGTGGCGCCCGCCGCAACCTGGTCGCCGCCGGCGCGGGCGCGGTGCTCGCCGCCGTACTGGGCACGGTCGTGACCCTCGGCGCTTCGGGCAGCGGAACCTCGCCCACGGACCGGGTCCAGCCGGACCATTCGGCGGACGACGACACCACCGGCGACTACGACGACAGCGAGACGCCGACGGACGCGAGCACGAAGAAGCCGGCCGAGCCGGGCGGCGTTCCCGCCACGACCCGTTCGGGCGCGCCGACGCCCAGCACGACCGGCGGCTCCGAGTCCCCGGACCCGTCGGGCACCCCGTCCGACGAACCGTCGGACCCGGACGACGACCCGAAGCCCCCGGACCCGGACCCGTCGGACCCGGACCCCTCCCCGACGAAGACGACTCCGGGCCCGGAGCCCACGGGCTCCAGCCCCTCCCC
>NZ_JARJHW010000309.1:0-4762 GCF_040560175.1 Streptomyces panacea | reverse complement strand
GGTCGGGGGGTTGGCCGGGTCGATGCCGATGGAGCGGGCCACCAGTTCCAGCTCGCGCAGCAGTCCCTGCGTCGAGCCCAACGGGCCGCCGCCCGCGAGGAGTTCCTCGTTGGAGAGCGGGGACGCGTAGTCCACGGGCACGTACGCGCCCGCGTGGTCGTAGTGCCAGACCAGATGCGACTGCTGGGCCGTCGCCTCGAACATCTCCAGCAACTGCTCGTAGTCACCGCCCAGTTCGCCCACCGGCGTCACCGCCAGGCCGCACATCTGGAGCAGATACGCCCGGCGCAGGAAGTGCAGCGCGTCGTAGTCGAAGCCGGCGACGGGTGCGACGTCACCGGAGAGGCCGGGCATGTAGGCGAAGACGGGAACGGACGGCAGCCCGGCGTCGCCGAGTGCCTTGTCGTAGACCGCGATCTCTTCGGCGAAGGGGTTGTCGGGGCTGTGGCACAGCACGTCGACGAGGGGGACCAACCACAGGTCACAGGCCAAGGGAGGCTCGCTCTCCAACGAGTTCGAACGGATTCCGTCGGGTTCTATCTAGTTCCGTCAGGTTCGTACACGTACGTACGAACCCGACCGTCGGGTCAGCGTAATGCGGCGAACGCGATCAGCGAAGACGGCCGACACGACCGTCGTTGTCAACGCGTCCTCGGCAGGTCCCATACCCACGCACCCCCCAGTCGCTCCCCCGGCCGGCCCAGCAGTTTCGCCACGACCTCGTACAGCGCCTCGTCGTTGTCCTGCGGAGCGAGCACCACGACGCCCGCCTTCCAGAACTCCAGGTCGAGTTTGGCCTGCGCGCGCCATCTGGAGCCGATGTCCGGAATCCGGCCGCCGTAACGGACGTCACTCAGGAGGTTGGAGGTGTAGCGGGGCGGCGCGCCGTAGATGCCCGTCCGGTCCGGGCCCCAGGGCCCGTTGAAGTAGCCCCCGGGCACCGAGAAGCCGAAGCCCGTCGCCGACTGCCAGTGCAGCGCATCCGCCTCGATCGGACTCGGCAGCGGTACGGGGACGACGCTCTCGCCCTCGGCGACGTAGTCCCGGTACATGCCGTCCGTGATGAAGCGCGGCACCTCCGCACGTTCCCGCACCGGCTGCGGCGTCGGCAGGATCGGCAGCAGCGCGGCGACGAGCGCGATCAGCCCCACCGTCCGGTGCGCGGGCGGTTCGAGGTCCTTGATCCGGGCCGCCGCGAGGGCGATCAGGACGCCGAGCGCCGGGGCGCAGATCATCGCCACCCGCGACTCGATCACCGACTCGAAGAGCGGCTGATGTGCCAGCGCGCGCCACGGCCCCGGCAGCACCACGTCCGTGAAGGGGATACGGATCTTCTGCCCCAGCGACAGCAGCGCGGCCACGATCACCGTGCCGGTCAGCGCCTTCACCAGCGGTGAACGCCCCAGCCACACCACGATCGCGAAGGCGAGCGCGGTCAACGGCCAGCCGTAGAAGGCGTTCTGCTCGGTCCGGTTCATCGCGAGCGCGTCGGCGCGCGCCTCGTCGCCGAACAGCGCGCGGCCCGAGAACTCCAGGAAGGAGAGCGGGCTGTTGCCGGCGTTGTCGCCGTGCAGGACGCTGTGATAGCTCTGCGGGCCGAAGAACTGCCAGTACAGCGGGAACGCCACCAGCGGCAGACACACCGCCAGCGCGATACCGAGCCCGCGCAGCAGCGGTCGCAGGGCGGCGCGCGCGACGTCCGGGCCCGCGAGCGCGTACGACAGGGCGAAGATCAGCATTCCCATCGCGGCGAGCAGCAACGGTTCTTCACCGAGGAAGATCTGATACGCCGCGAAGAGGCCGAGCAGGACAGCGTCCCGTACGGCCCTTCGGCCTTCCCCGCGCCCCTCGCAGAGGGACAGCGCCCGGTCGATGATCACCGGAATCATGAAGAGCACAAGGAAGTTGGGGTGCGCGGTGCCGTGCGACATCATCGGCGGCGCGAACGCCGCGAGCGCCGCGCCGAGGGCCGCCGCCGATGGGACGCGGGTGACGCGGCGCAGGAACAGCCAGTACCAGGCGACGGCCGTCACCGTCAGGCCGAGCGTGAGGACCAGCGCCCAGGTCACCGTCGGGCCGAAGAGGAGCGTGAGGGGTGTCAGAGGGACGGACAGGCCGAGCATGACGGTGTTCGCCATCAGGTTCACGCCGTCGGGCCGGCCCTGAAACGTGGTGAAGAGCGGATTGCGCAGATGCGCGACGTTGTCGGCGGTGACGCCGAAGAACCACTCCCACTGGTTCTGGTCCTGCATCGAGTCGGCGAGATACGCGCGGTCCAGGTCCGCCCACAGGCCCTTGTAGAGGAGGACGGAGAAGAGGAGGAAGAGACCGGCGACGGCGAGGTCCACCGGGCGGGCCCGGGTACGGAGCCGCAGGAGTTCCAGCAGTACGCGGCCGTAGTCCGCCGGGCGCACCTTCGACCCGGTCTGGTGCGACCAGCGCACCGGCACCTCGGTGACGGGCCAGCCGGCGCGGCGGAAGTGGCGCAGGATCTCGACGTCTATGCCCCAGCCGTCGAGACGGGAGGCGGCGAAGGCGGCGCGCGCCTTGTCGCCGTCGAAGAGTTTGAAGCCGCACTGGGTGTCGCGTATGCCGCGTACGGCGACGAGCCGGATGAGGCGGTTGCCGAGACGGCCTAGCCGTTCGCGCAGGGGGCGCTGGTGCACGTCTATGCGGGAGTCGGGGAGTGCGCGGGAGCCGATCGCGGCGGCGGTCCCGGTCTCGTACGGGTCGCCGTCGTCCGCCAACAGCGCGTCCAGCGCGTCCAGTTCCGCTATCGGTGTAGCCAGGTCCGCGTCCGTGACCAGCACACGCCTGCCGTACGACGCCAGGACGCCCAGCCGCAGGGCGTGGCCCTTGCCGCGGTTCTCCTCGCTCGTCAGCACATGGACGCGGGGCTCGTCCGCGGCGGCGCGGGAGGCGACCGCGGTGGTGCCGTCCGTCGAGCCGTCGTCGACGACGATCAGCTCCCAGTCGCCCCAGCGCTCCGGGTCGGCGCGCAGATGCGCGCAGATCGCGTCGAGGGTGGGGCGCAGCCGGTGTTCCTCGTTGTACGCGGGGACGACGACGGTCAGGTCCGCCGCCGTGCCGATGCCGTCGGGCGCGCCGGTCCGGTCGGGCACCCCGGTCCCGTCGGACACACCCGGCCCACCCGGCATGTCAGGTATGCCGCGTGCCGCGTCCGTTCTTCCGCTCATCGCGTACCCGCTCACCGCCGCGGACGTCCCAGCTCCGGATCCAGCCGGTCCGCCCACGCCAGCGAGTGCGCGTGGCACTCGTCGACGACCACGCGCGCGGCGTCCGCGTCGCCGAGCGTGAGCGCGTCGACCAGCTGCTCGTGCCCGCTCCACAGCCAGTCCCGGCAGGCGTTGTCACCACGCAGGAACGGCACGGAGAACACCCACGCCTGGACACGCATCCGGTGCAGGAAGTCGCAGATGTACTGATTCGCGACGAGCGCGGCCAGCTCCCGCCAGAACCGCAGGTCGTACCCGATCAGGATGTCCAGGTCCCCGCCCTTGGCCGCCCGCGCGGCCTCCTCGGCGCGGCGGCGCACCGACACCAGCGCCTCGGAGTGCACCCGCGCGATGCCGCTCACCGCGATACGGCGGAAGATCCCGTCCGCGATCAGCGAGCGCGCGTCGACCATGGCGCGGAAGTCGGCGACGGTGAACTGGTGGACGTGGAAGCCCCGGTGCTGGTCGGAGTCGAGCAGACCCTGCGCGGCCAGGTCGACCAGCGCCTCCCTGACGGGAGTCGCCGAGACGCCGTACTGCTCGGCGATGTGCTTGACGGTGAATTCCTCGCCCGGAAGCAAACGCCCTGCCAACACCTCGTCACGCAGTGCGTCCGCGATCTGTTGCCGCAGGGTGTTGCGGGTCACGGCTCCGCTGGCGGGCATTGGTGGTCGTCCCCTCATCCGGCTTCGCACACCTTAAGCCAGGGATCGGGAGGGGCCTCGGCTGGACGGCCCGGCAGGTCAGCAGGCGCCCGGCCGCGCGGTACACCGTGATCCGCGCGCCGGTGACCCGCCGGGTCCCGCACATCTCGTAGACCGCACGAGGCGCAGCGCGCTTCGCCGCCCCCTGGTCCGTGTCGTCCAGCGATCGGCCCACGAGGTCGTGGACGGCGACGACGCGCCAGAAGTCCGGCACGCGCTCACCGGATCTCGACGGTCGGCGGCGCGTTGCCGTACAGCGTGTACGAGGCGCGCGGGGAGCGCAGTGGGGCCGGATCGAGAAGGCGGCCTTCAGCCGGGACGGGCGGTTGCTCGCGGTGAGCGACATGGACAGCCGCGTCACCGTGTGGGACGGCCGGGGGCGGCGGCTCGCGGTGCTCACCGGAGGTTCGGGGAACACCGGCCGGGAGCCGGTGACACAGCCGTCGTTCGCCTTCTCCACCGCCGGGAGCAGGATCGCGGTCGGCGGCGCCGACGGCACCCTGAGGATCCGGGAGACGGCCGGGCGGGCGAGGGCGGGCGAGCGCGGGCGCGCCGCTGCCGACCGTGGAGGCCCCCGTACTCGCCCCGGCCTTCGCCCACGGCGGCACCCGGCTGCGCGTCACGACCCCGCGCGCGACGACGGACAAGCACGACGACGCGCACCGTCACGTTCGCACCGTCACGTTCGCGCCGCCGCGCATCGCCGACGCGGAGTGCGAGCAGGCGGGCAGCCAGGCGGGCAGGCGGCGGACTGCCCACTGGCACCGGAAGGCCCGTCTCCCGTCGCTCGGCTACCGCGAGACGCGCTGACGCGGGGGCCGG
>NZ_JARJHW010000308.1:0-4833 GCF_040560175.1 Streptomyces panacea | reverse complement strand
GGCATCCCGGGCGGCCATCAACTCCCCGATGTGGGCGGCGAGGTCACGCAGTCTCGGGTGGGCGTAGACGGCCTTCACCGGCAGCGCCAGGGACAGTTCGGCCCGTACCCGGGAGACGAGCTTGATGGCGAGCAGGGAGTGGCCGCCGAGCTTGAAGAAGTTGTCGTCGGGGCCGATCGACGAGCTGCCCAGGACCTGCGCCCACACCCGGGCGATCAGCTCCTCCGCGCGGCCGTCGAGAGCGCCGCCGTCCGGTGCCGCGTCCGGCCCCGGCGGGGCCGCGGCGAGGCGGGACGGCAGCGCGGACCGGTCCAGCTTGCCGCCGGGCGTCGTCGCGAAGCGGTCCACGGCGACGAACGCCGACGGAACCATGTACGACGGCAGCGCGGCGGTCAGCGCGGCACGCAGCGCGTCGGCCTCCCCACCCCGGTGGTAGGCGATCAGGCAGGCGGTGCCGCCCGCGTCCTCGCCGAGGACCACGGCCGCCTCCGCCGCCCCGTCCGCCCGGGTCAGGGCCGCCTCGATCTCCGGGAGTTCGACGCGATGCCCGCGCAGCTTCACCTGGCCGTCGGCGCGGCCCAGGTAGCCAAGCCGGCCGTCGGGCAGCCGCCGGCAGCGGTCGCCCGTACGGTACGCGCGCCCGCCGGGGCCGCCGTACGGGTCGGCGACGAACCGTTCCGCGGTCAGGCCGGGACGGCGCCGGTAGCCGCGGCCCACCCGCGGGCCCGCCAAGTACAGTTCGCCGGCCTCCCCGGGGGCGACGGGGGCGAGGTTCTCGTCCAGCAGATACGCCCGCAGCCCGGGCAGCACCGTGCCGATGTGCGGCTCGCCCGCCCCGTCGATCCACCCGGCGGTGGCGTCGACGGTGCACTCGGTCGGCCCGTACATGTTGGCCGCCCGCAGGAGACCGGACCGGTGGGCGGCGGCCAGCCGGTCCCACAGCGCCGGGCCGATCGCCTCCCCGCCGACCAGCAGGGTCAGCGGGCGGGGCCCGCCGTCCGCGGTGAGCAGGTCGAGCAGCGGGTCGGCGTGCGACGGGGTGATGTCGAGGTCGGTCAGCGCACGCGCGTCGACGAAGGCGGCGAGCAGCGCGGGGTCCCGGCGGGTCTCCTCGTCGATCATGACGAGGGTGTCGCCGCGGCAGAGCCGTACCCACTGCTGCACGGAGGCGTCGAAGGACGGGGAGGCGTTCCAGCCGACCCGGCGGGCCTCGCCGCCCGCCGCGCCCGCACTCTCCAGCTCTCTCAGCAGCAGCGAGGCGGCACCGCGGCCTATCTCCACGCCCTTGGGCACGCCGGTGGAACCGGAGGTGTAGATGACGTACGCGAGTGTGCCGGCGGTGACCGGCAGGGGCGCGAACACGGCCGGGACGTGCGGCTGTTGGGCGGTCAGGTCGGCGACGGTGCGGGCCGGGGCGCCCGGGGCCGGGGGCCGGGAGCCTGCGTCGGCGAGGACCACCAGGTCGGCGCCGGAGTCCGCCACGAGATAGCGGCGGCGCTCCTCGGGCAGCGCCGGGTCGACCGGAAGATAGGCGGCGCCGGCGGCGAGGGTGCCGATGATCGCGGTGACCAGGTCGGCGCCGCGCGGCAGGCAGAGCGCCACGACGCTCTCCGGCCCGATGCCCAGGTCCGCCAGCCGGGCGGCGAACACGGCTGCCCCGGCGCGCAGTTCGGCGAAGGTGAGCAGGCGGTCGCCGGAGACGACGGCGGTACGTCCGCCGGGGGCGGCGGCGAGGCGGGCCATCAGGTCGGCCGCTCCGGTGCCGGCCGCGCACGCGTCGCAGGAGCAGGAGTTCGGGTGCCCGGCCGGGGCGGAGCAGGTGCCGCAGCCCGCGCGGGAGGCGGTCGCGTGGGGGAGCAGGGCGGAGACGCGCTCGGGGAGGACGGTGGTCATGACGGGCTCACGCTCCGTACAGGGTGTTGGAGGGCGCGGTGGTCGGGGAGCAGTCGGCCAGCGGCACCGGCTCACCCATGGCGACGAGGATCTTCCGGTCCCCGGTGAAGGACTCCCGGCCGTGCGCGGAAAGGATGTTGTCGACCAGCATCACGTCGCCGCGCCGCCAGCTCTCCCGTACGGTCACCGCCCGGTACACGTCGTTGATGGTGTCGACCTCGGCGTCGGTGAGCGAAGTGCCGTCTCCCAGATACGTGTTGAACGGCAGCCCGTCCGCGCCGAAGGTGTCGACGAGGACATCACGGACGTCCTCGTCGAGACTGCGGGCGTTCCAGAAGGCGAAGTGGTTGAACCAGGCACGCTCGCCGGTCACCGGGTGGGTGACGATCGCGGAGCGGAGCTGGCGGGTGCGCAGCGTGTCCTCGTCGAGCCACCGGTGACCGATGGCGTTGGCGTCGCAGTACTCCTCGGCGCCCTCGCGCTCGTCGGAGGAGAACGCCTTGCGCCACGGCATGCCCGCCATGTCGGAGTAGTTGCGCTCCAGCAGCCAGCCGGCCTCGGCGAACCGGGCCGCCAGGTCCGGCGGCAGCAGGGCGAGGGCCTTGCGCATGTCGCCGACGGTGGTCGCGCCGCCGGTCTCGGCCGCGATGACACAGCCGAACAGCAGCACACCGGGGAAGTCCAGGGTGTAGCTGTTCTCGTTGTGCAGGCGGATCGGCGCGACGGCCGGCAGATCGGTGGAGGAGAACACGCCCTCGCCGAAGTCGGTGCGCGGGGTGGCCTTCTCCTTGTATCCGGCCCGCTCGGTGATGAGCGCGTCACGCGCCTCGGCGAACGTCGCCGCGTCCTCGACCGGCAGTCCGCGCAGCATGACCGCACCGGAGCGGTGCAACTCGGCCTGGATGGCGGGGCGGTGGGCGGTGAGCCATGCGGTGGCCTCCGCCATGCCCGCGAACTCCGGCGTATGGACGATCACCGGCTTGCCGGGCTCCCGGATCGGGGTGATGCCGGTGGTGGTGGGCTGGGAGAGAGTCGTCACGGTATTTCCTCGTCCTTCGGTGGAAAGGGGTGTCGGGGAGTCAGCCGGCCGTGGCCGGGGTGTCGCGCAGCGTCCCGAGGACCGGGTTGAGGCGGGCGAAGAAGCCCGGCAGGTCCTGCTGGAAGTAGAAGTGGTCGCCCGGCAGCACCTGGGGCACGACATCGCCCCCGGTCACCAGGGACCAGCCGGCGAGCATGCCGGCCGGCACGATCGGATCGGCGTCGCCGCCGAACACGGCGACCGGGCAGTCGAGCCGTACGTCCGGAACGGTGCACCGGTAGGCGTCGTCGATGGCGAAGTCGGCCCGGATGGACGGCAGGACGATCTCGCGCAGCTCCGGCTCGTCGAGGATGCCGTCGTCGGTGCCGCCGCGCTCCTTGATGGCGGCGACCAGTTGGTCGTCGTCCAGCAGCTCCGGGTGCACCGGGGCCTGGTTGGGCAGCACCGGCGCCCGGCAGGCGGAGGCGATCAGCCCGCGGGGGGTGCGGCCGGCCGCCTGGAGGGCGCGGGTCACCTCGAAGGCGACCAGGCTGCCCATGCTGTGTCCGAGGACCACCAGATCGCCGGTGTCCGGCGGCAGCGACTCGACCACCGGCAGCGCCAGGTCGTCCACCGACTCGGGCAGGTCCTCGCAGTAGCGGGCGCCCCGGCCGGGGTACTGGCCGATCAGCAGCCGCACGTCGGACGGCAGATGCTCGCGCCAGACACCGTACGCGTGGGCGTTGCCCCCGGCGTGCGGCAGCACCAGCAGCGACAGGCGGTGCGGGGCGTCACCCGGCAGGTCCCAGACGACATCTTCGGCGGGGGGCGGGGTGGGATTCATGAACTCATCCGTTCTGTCCGGGTACGGCGGCGGAGGGCGGGTCGGGCCTTCTTGGCGGGGGCGGCCGTCAGGGATTCGACGTGCTCGGCGAGCCGGGCGGGGGTCGGGTGCTGGAAGAGGTCGCGGACGGTCAGCCGTACGCCGAGAGAACCGGCGATGTGGTTGGTCAGGCGTGCGCCCAGGAGCGAGTGGCCGCCGTGGTGAAAGAAGTCGTCGTCGATGGTGAGGACGGCGGGCGCGCCGAGCGTGCTGGTGAAGAGGGCGACCAGGGTCTCCTCCACCGGGGTACGCGGAGGGCGTCCGCCCGCGGAGGCGACGGCCTTCGGTGCGGGGAGGGCGCGCGTGTCGATCTTCCCGTTCGGTGTGAGGGGAAGCCGGTCCAGGGCGGTCAGGTGGGCGGGGACCAGGTGCTCGGGCAGCCGGTCGGCCAGGTGGCGGCGTACGTCGTCCGCCGTGAGGTCCGCGGAATCCGTGACGAAGTAGGCGGACAACTGGTCGTGGTGGGTGGTGAGGGTGGCCTGGGTGATGTGGGGGTGGGTGAGGAGGGTGGTCTCGATCTCGGCGGGTTCGATGCGGAAGCCGCGGATTTTGATCTGGTTGTCGGCGCGGCCGTCGTAGTGGAGGTTGCCGTGGTGGTCGTGGTGGGCGAGGTCCCCGGTGCGGTAGAGACGGCTGCCCGCCGGGCCGAAAGGGTGGGGGATGAAGTGGGTGGCGGTGATGTCGGCCCGCCCGTGATAGCCGTGGGCGAGACCGTCACCCGCGAGATAGAGGTCGCCTGTCGTACCCGGCGGGCACAACTTCAGCCGGCCGTCCAAGACATAGGCGGTCTTGTTGGTGAGGGGGGTGCCGATGGGGATGGTGGGGTGTGGCCGGTCTTTGGGCTGGATGGTGTGGGTGGTGGTGAAGCCCATGGATTCGGCGGGGCCGTAGCCGTTGGCGACAGTGATGCCAGGCCGGAGCTGCTGGAGTTTGTGGATGTGTGCGGGGGAGGCGGCTTCGCCGCCGGTGTAGGTGGTGGTGACGGTGGTGAAGGCCTGGGGGTGTTCGTCGGTGAGGTAGTTGAAGAGGCTGGCGGAGA
>NZ_JARJHW010000307.1:0-4915 GCF_040560175.1 Streptomyces panacea | reverse complement strand
ATGGCGGGTGCGTCAGCGGGCGCCCCAACCGCCGTCCACGGGAAGCGACGAGCCGGTGATGTAACCGGTGTTGGGGCCGCAGAGCCAGACGCACACCGCGGCCACCTCCGCCGGCTCGATCAGCCGCTTGATCGCGGAACGGTCCAGCAGTACGTCGCTGACGACTTCGTCCGGGGGGATTCCGTGGGCCGCGGCCTGGGCCGCGATCTGCCCTTCCACGAGCGGAGTCCGTACGTAGCCGGGGTTGACGCAGTTGCTGGTCACACCGTGCGGCGCGCCTTCGAGCGCGGCCACCTTGCTCAGCCCCTCCAGGCCGTGCTTGGCGGCGACGTACGCGGACTTGAAGGGGCTGGCGCGCAGTCCGTGCATGCTGGAGATGTTGACCACGCGGCCCCAGCCGCCCGCGTACATGTGCGGCAGACAGTGCCGGATCAGCAGGAACGGGGCTGTCAGCATCACCTTCTGGATCAGCTCGAACCTCTCGGGCGGGAAGTCCTCGATGGCCGCGACGTGTTGCAGCCCGGCGTTGTTGACCAGGATGTCCACGGCGGCGGGGAGCCGGCCGATCGCGCCCGCGTCGGCGAGGTCCACGGCGTGGCTCACGCCTCCGGTGGCGGCGGCGACGGACTTGGCCGCGTCGGCGTCGCGGTCGACGATATGGACCAGCGCCCCGGCTTCGGCGAGCGCCTCGGCGCAGGCCCGTCCGATACCGCTGCCGCCACCGGTCACCAGGGCGGTGCGGCCCGTGAGTTCCCTGCTCTTCATGGCCGGAACGGTAGAGACACCTGACCCGACATCCCATGTGACGGTTCACCACACCGGATGCCGATCAGGTGTCGCTGTACACCACATGCCTGACCGGGAGCGGCATGCCGTGACGCTACGTGACCACTTCACCCGGTCAACGGGCACCGGGTGAGCAGCGTGGCCGGATCCGCCCCTTCGGGCATCGGGAGCGTGCGGCCGGCCGGCGGGCGCCGGCCGTGGTCCAGCCAGCGCTCCAGCGCGACGACGGCCGAGCGGTGACACGGCACCAGCGGGCGGAGCCGGTCGGGGAAGGCGTCGAAGAGGGAGTCGACGTGGGTGCCGCCCTCGACGCGGTAGTAGCGGTGCAGTGCGCCGCGGCCCTCGCGGCGCACCATCGCCGCGTACGTGTCGGAGGTTTTCGAGATCGGCAGCAGCACGTCGAGCGTGCCGTGGAAGGTGATCAGGGGTTTGCCGATCCGGCCGGTCAGCGCGATCCTCTCGACGGCGTCGCGGACCGCGCCCGGCCGCGAGCCGTAGTCGTAGTCGGCGTCGCAGGCGGGCGTTCCCGGCGCGCAGAAGGGTGTCCCCGCCTCGGTGGCGCCGTCGTACTCCGGGTCCAGCTCCTCGCGGTAGATGCGCTGGGTGAGGTCCCAGTAGTACTGGTGGTGGTACGGCCAGAGGAATTCCGAGCCGGCCGGGAATCCGGCTCCCACGATCTCCCGGTGAGCCGCGCGGGCCCCCGCGCCACCGGCCGCCCAGGTGGGGTAGGCACGCAGGGTGGGCGGCAGGAAGGTGAGCGGGTTGGGTGCCTCGGTACGCCAGAGAGTGCCCTCCCAGTCGACGCCGCCGTCGTACAGCTCGGGGTGGTTCTCCAGTTGCCACCGCACCAGATAGCCGCCGTTGGACATGCCCATCGCGAGGGTGCGGGACACGGGCCGCTGATAGTGCCGGGTGGTCACCTCGCGGGCGGCGAGGGTGAGTTGGGTGACCCGGGTGTTCCATTCGGCGAGGGCGTCGCCGGGCGCGGCGCCGTCGCGGTGGAAGGCGGCGCCGGTGCTGCCCTTGTCGGTGGCGGCGAAGGCGTAGCCGCGGGCGAGCACCCAGTCGCCGAAGGCGCGGTCGTTGGCGTACTGCTTGCGGACGCCGGGCGATCCGGCGATCACGAGGCCGCCGTTCCAGCGGTCGGGCAGCCGGATCACGAACTGCGAGTCGTGATTCCAGCCGTGGGTGGTGTTGGTGGTGGAGGAGTCGGGGAAGTAGCCGTCGATCTGGATGCCCGGTACGCCGCTGGGGGTGGCGAGATCCTTCGGGGTCAGCCCCGACCAGTCGGCCTCGTCGGTGTGGCCGGAGGCGACCGTCCCGGCGGTCGTCAGCTCGTCCAGGCAGGCGGCCCGCTGGTGTTCGGCGCCGGGTACGGCGAGCGCGTCCATCCCGGCGCAGTGGCCGGGCCGGTCGGCGCCGCCGGCGGGGGCCGGGACCGCCGGGCCCGCTCCCACCAGCATGAGGGCCGCCGCGGCGAGGCACCCGGCGCGGATCCGTCGGACGTACTGCGGGACAAGTGGCATGGGCCATCACTCCGTTGCAAGGACACGACACGCGACACGTACGGGGCGGCGGGACGCTACCCAGCCGTCAGGGGCAGGGAGCGTCGGCGAGGACGTAGTAACCACTCGGGGACTCCTTGAGCGTCCGGATGACGAACGTGTTGTTGAGGCCCATGTTCTGGTTCGAACCCTTCGCGTACGCGTAGCCGCCGCTGGTGGTCGCCCGCGCGGCGCGTACGTGCTCGTAGTTGCTCGCCGTCCAGCAGGTCGCCGCCGCTCCGGTGGTGCCGGCCGTGACCTGCGCCGAGCGGGCGCCCTCGGCGCCGTCCGCGCCACGCGCCGCCACGCTGTACGTGTACGTGGTCCCGGCGCCCAGACCGCTGTCGGTGTACCGGGGGTCGGTCGGTCCACCCACTCGCGTACCACCGCGGTAGACCGCGTAGCCGCTCGCGCCGGCCACCGGCTCCCACGCCAGCGCGACGGAGGAGCCGGTCACGCCCGTGGACCGCAGTCCGGCCGGGGCGGGCAGGTCAGCGGGCCCCGGCGCGGACGTGTCGAGTCCGAAGAAGCGGGTGACCCAGTAGCTGGAGCAGATCGAGTCGATGAAGTTCGCGGTGCCGGTCGCCCCGCACTGCTCGGCGCCGCCGCCGGGGTCCACGGGCGTGCCGTGCCCGATGGCCGGGACGCGGTTGACCTCCACCGCGACGGTGCCGTCCCCGGCCAGATACTCGTCCCGGCGCGTGCTGTTGGGGCCGACGGTGGAGCTGCGGTCGGGCGTCTGGTCCAGGCCGTGCACCTGGGTCCACTGGTCCCGCAGCTCGTCGGCGTTCCTCGGGACGACGGTGGGGTCGTTGTCGCCCTGCCACACGGACACCCTGGGCCACGGGCCCGGGTGGCCGGGGTAGGCGGCACGTACGCGCTGCGCCCAGTCCTGGGGCGTACGGTCCACACCGGGGCTCATACAGGTGAACGCTCCGAGGACGTCCGTGGCGCAGTCGTACGGCAGTCCGGCCATCACCGCGCCGGCCTTGAAGACGTCCGGGTACGCGGCGAGCATGACGGCGGTCATGCCGCCGCCGGCCGAGAGCCCGGTGACATTGACCCGGCCGGCGTCGGCGCCGTAGGCCGAGACGGCGTGGGCGACCATCTGCCGGATGGACGCGGCCTCGCCCTGGCCGCGGCGGATGTCGGCGGCCTGGAACCAGTTGAAGCACTTGTTCGCGTTGTTGAGGGACGTCGTCTCGGCGAGGACCAGCAGGAAGCCGTGCCGGTCGGCGAAGGTGGCCAGGCCCGAGTTGTCGGCGTAGATCTGGGCGGACTGCGTGCAGCCGTGCAGCGCGACGACCACGGGCGCGTTCGCCGGGAGGGACGCGGGCCGGTGGACATACATGGTGAGACCGCCGGGGTTGGCCCCGAACCCGGTCACCCGTTCCAGGGTGACGGCGGCCTCCGCCCGGGGCGCGGGCGGGAGGAGGGCGATTCCGGTGGCCAGGGCGAGGGCTGCGGCGATCCGGCCGATGACGCGGCGCGGACGCCCGCGCCGCCGGGTGGGGGTGTGTGCCGGCCGGTCCGGGTGGGACGGCGATACGTGAAACAACGTGACCTCCCGCGACGTTGGTCCGGCCGCCGTCCTCAGGAGGGACGACGGCCGGAGTGGGGTGCGGTCACAGTAGGAAGCACGCGGTCCGCCGAGGAATGTGGCGGCGCTCCACAACGCGGCTGCCACAAGGGGTCCACCACCTGTTGCCGGGAGCGCGGCGCGGTGCTAAGCCGTGTGTCCGTAGCACCTTCGGGGACGGTACGACTCGTTCGAGTAACTGTGCGGTCTTTTATGGCGTTTCGCCTGCGGTGCCAACAGGTACGTATACACGTATGGTTGGATCCTCAGGTACTGCGGACGAGTCCGCGAACTCCCTCTCCTCCCACGGCCGCCCGGTGTTCACGGCCGACTTCTCGTCGGAGAACCAGTGGGTGGCCGGCCGCTCCTGGGCCTATCCGGGCAGCGGCCCCACCAACCCGGACGACGACAAACTGGACTACCTCACCCCGGACCCCGCGTACAGCAGGAGTGGTGTCTTCCGCGCCACCCGGATGCCCCAAGGCACTTGGTACACCGGCCTGTTGACGACTGAGGGCAGCGCGGACGACTTCATGCTCCGCACGGGCGACATCCTCCAGGCCCGGGTCCGGCTCCCCCGGGAGCAAGGGGCCTGGCCGGCGATCTGGACCTGGCTGGACGGCGGCAACGAGATCGACGTGTTCGAGTACCACCCCGACAACCCGGACCTGTTGGAGCTGTCGAACCACGTGAACGGCGGCGAACGCTACTACCGCGACAGTGCGATCCGCCCCGGCGCCTGGGTGGACTTCGAGGTCCACCTCGGCGCCCGCTCGGTGGTCTGGTACGTCAACGGCACCCGCGCCTTCGCCGACCGCTCCGGTGTGGGCGGCCACTGGCAGGCCCACCTGATCGTGAACCTCTCGGTCTGCGCGGGCCGCTACCACCCGCCCCCGGAACGGACCACGAGGGAGATGTCGTACGAGGTCTCCAGACTTCTCGTCTACCGCCCCTGATCGCCGGTCAGTCGCCGAAGAGTCCGCCGAGAAGGCCGCCGAGCGGATCG
>NZ_JARJHW010000306.1:0-4932 GCF_040560175.1 Streptomyces panacea | reverse complement strand
GGTGCGGAGGGGATGGTGCGGAGGGTCAGTTGCGCCAGGTGTCGTTCAACGTGAGCCCGCCCGAGGTGGAGTTGGGCACGGTGGCCGTACGGTTGGCGCCGCTCTCCCACGTGACGGCGCCGGCCGCGTCCTTGCGGATGTACTTGTAGGCGAAGGACGTACCGGCGGGCAGCGGCACATTGAGCTTCCACACCGGGTAGGCGGCCGGGTCGAGCTTGAGCGCGGCCCCGGTGTTCCAGTTGCCGAGTTCGGCGCGGTCACCGGTGACGAAGATGTTCTGGCCGATCTGCGTCGTCGCGTTGACGCCGAACGTCACCCCGGATTGACCCGGCCCCGGGTTGCCTCCGCCGCCGCAGGTGCGGGCCCCGGCGTGCAGGGCGACCGCCGTGTTGGCGCCGAGCGTCGCCGTGAACTGGCCCGAGCCGTTCACGGTCACGCCGTTGCCGCTCTGGACGTCGCAGTAGTCACCGGCGGGCAGCGACGTCTGGAAGGTGCGGGCCAGCGAGGAGCCGGTGTAGTTGATGGCGACGTACGCCTTGGAGCCGCGCCCGAAGGCGATCTGGTCGCCGCCGTTGTCCCACCAGTCGGTGACGGCCTGGCCGCGTGCCGCGTTGCGGAAGCCGACCATGGAGGAGATCTCGCGCCAGTCGTGCTGGCACTTCCAGCCGTCGGCGTAACAGGCGTTCACCGTACCGCCGTTGGGCGGTCCGGCGTCGTGGTCGCTGAACTCGTAGCCGGAGTGCACGTCGGGCGAGCCGTAGGGGTAGGCCAGCATGAAGACGTTGGCCAGCGTGTAGGCGGCGCCGTTCTTGTAGTTGAGGGTGTCGCCGCCGCGCTCGGTGTCGTGGTTGTCCACGAAGACGGCCGACTTGCCGCTCTCCATGAAGCCCCAGCCCGCGCCGAAGTTCTTCAGGTTGGCGAGGTTCTCGTTGTTGAAGACCTGCTTGAGGCTTCGGCCGTAGCGGAATTCCTGTACGTCCCCGGTGCCCAGGTACTCGGCCGGCGACACGGCCTCGCCGCCGCCGTAGATGGCCTCCTGCTTCCAGTACACGCCCGGATTGCTCAGCCGGGACTTGATGTTGGCGAGGTCGGCGGCCGGCATGTGCTTGGCGGCGTCGATCCGGAAGCCGTCCACGCCGAGCGAGAGCAGGTCGTTCAGGTACGTGGCGATCCGGCCGCGTACGTAGTCCTCGCCGGTGTCCAGGTCGGCGAGGCCGACGAGTTCGCAGTTCTGGACGTTGCCCCGGTCGCCGTAGTTGCTGATCTGCGAGCGGCAGTCGTCCATGTCGGCGCCCGAATAGATGCCGGGGTACTCGTACTTGGCGTACGAGGTACCGCCGGTGCCGGTGCCGGAGCCGGCCGACATGTGGTTGATGACGGAGTCGGCGACGACCTTCACCCCGGCGGCGTGGCAGGTGCTGACCATGTTCTGGAAGGCGGCGCGGTCGCCGAGCCGGCCGGCGATCTTGTAGCTGACGGGCTGGTACGAGGTCCACCACTGGCCGCCCTGGATGTGCTCCTGGGGCGGGGACACCTGGACGTAGCCGTATCCGTCGGGGCCGAGGCTGTCGGTACAGGCCTTGGCCACCGAGGCGAACCGCCACTCGAACAGGACGGCGGTGACGTCCTTCTCGCCGGGAGGCGCCGCCTGGGCGGGGCTTCCGGGTGCCACGAGGGCCGCCGCGCCTGCCACTAGGGCGAGCGCGAGGGCGGGAGCTCTGCGGGCCATGTTTCCTCCTGCGTGGGGGGAGGTGCGGAATGACGGGAGATGCCTCGCGTGGCAACGCGCCCTGCCCTCAAGGCTCCTGAATGTTCTTGCTGCAAGAAAGCAAAAGCTTGCTGCGACCAGACCGTACGAGCCCGGCACGCCCCGGTCAACCCTCTGGACACCCCTGGGTAACACCGGGGAAATATCGAGTCGATGCCGTGCAAGAGCTTCCGCAAGAGATTGCGGCACGGTACGTTCGTGCCGACTCCGGTCCGGTCGGACGGGAGGTCCCGGCACCGCCGGGCTCCACGCGCCCGGCCGGCCGGACCGGTCACGCGCAGGGGCCCCTGGGGTCACGCCTCCCCGCCGGCCCGTCAGGGGCCGACCCCAAGGGGCTCCCGTGCGCATGACGACGTGTCGGCTCCGCGCCGCCGACCGGGTCCGGCCGGTGGCGGTGGACCCGGCTCAGAGCGCCCGCGCCCCCGCCGTCGACCCCCGGACCACCAGCTCCGGCTGGAACACATACTCCGTACGCTGCACGGGACTTCCCCCGATCTCCTCCAGCAGCGCGCCCACCGCCGCCCCCGCCATCGCCTGTACGGGCTGCCGGACCGTCGTGAGCGGCGGGTCGGTGAAGGCGATCAGCTGCGAGTCGTCGAAGCCGACCACCGAGACGTCGTACGGGACCCGCAGCCCCCGCTCGCGGGCCGCCCGCACCACGCCGAGCGCCATCATGTCGCTGCCGCAGACAATCCCCGTACAGCCCTGGTCGAGCAGCGCGCCGGCCGCCACCTGGCCGCCCTCCACGCTGAACAGCGTGCAGCACACCCGTTCCTCGGCCTCCTCGCGCGAGAGCCCCAGCGAGCCGCCCAGCGCGTCGATGAAACCCTCGCGCTTGCGCGCCGACGGCACGTACCGCAAGGGACCGGTCGCCAGGCCGATCCGCCGGTGCCCCAGATCTGCCAGGTGCCCGACGGCCATCCGCATGGCCGCCCGGTCGTCCAGGGACACGAACGGCGCGCTGACGCGGTCGTTGCAGCCGTTGATCATGACGAACGGCACGCCGCGCTCGATGAGCGCGGCGTAGCGCGACGGGTCCGCCGAGGTGTCCGCGTGCAGCCCCGACAGGAAGACGATGCCGCCGACGCCGCGCTCCACCAGCTGCTCGACCAGCTCGTCCTCCGTCGCCCCGCCCGGCAGTTGGGTGCAGAGGACCGGGGTGTAGCCGTGCCCGGCCAGGACCTGTTCGACGGCCTGGGCGAACGCCGGGAAGATCGGGTTGATCAGCTCCGGGGTCACCAGGCCGATCAGCCCGGCGCTGCGCTGCCGCAGCCGTACGGGACGCTCGTACCCGAGGATGTCGAGCGCGGCGAGCACTCGTTGGCGCGTGCTGTCCGCGACGCCCGGCTTGCCGTTGAGTACCCGGCTCACCGTCGCCTCGCTGACCGCTGCCTGTCCCGCGATGTCCGAGAGCCGTGGCGTACCGGCTCCGGACTTGGGGAGGGGCAGCGTCACACCGTCCACCACACCGTGGTGTCGGCGGGCAGCTCGGCCTCGTGGACGCCGTTCGCACCCGAGGAGTCGGCGTCGGTGAAGGTGACCGTGCCGGGCCCGCTGGCCAGCAGCAGGCTGCCGCGTACCGGGATCCTGACCGGCGCGCCGGTGGTGTTGACCGTGCAGAGGAAGCCGGGGCGGGCGAAGACGAGCACGCCCTCGGGGGCGTCCTCCCAGTCGACCGACGCCCCGGCGCCGAGCCCCGGGTGCGCGCGCCGGGCGGCGATGGCCGCGCGGTACAGCTCCAGGCTGGAGCCCTCCACACCGGTCTGCGCCTCGACGCTCAGCGCGCCCCAGCCGGCCGGCTGCGGCAGCCAGCTGCCGCCGCTGCCGAAGCCGTACGACGAGCCGTCACGGCTCCACGGGATCGGCACCCGGCAGCCGTCACGGAAGCCGTCCTGGCCGGCCGCGCGGAAGTACGAGGGGTCCTGCCTGGCCTCGTCGGGGAGGTCGGTGACGTCGGGCAGTCCCAGCTCCTCGCCCTGGTAGAGGTAGGCGGAGCCGGGCAGGGCGAGCATCAGCAGCGTCGCCGCGCGGGCCCGGCGCAGACCGAGCTCGCGGTCGCCCGCCTCCCGGAGCTGGGTGCCGAGGGCGACGGGGTGGGCGAAGCGGGTGCTGTGCCGGGTGACGTCGTGGTTGGAGAGCACCCAGGTGGTGGGAGCGCCGACGGGGCGCATCGCGGCGAGCGAGGTGTCGATGACGTCACGGAGCGCGGCGGCGTCCCAGAAGGTGCTCAGGTACTGGAAGTTGAAGGCCTGGTGCATCTCGTCGGGGCGCACGTAGTTCGCGGTGCGCTCGACGGTGGGTGTCCAGGCCTCGGCGACGGCGATCCGGTCGCCCGGGTACTCGTCGAGGATGGTGCGCCAGCTGCGGTAGATCTCGTGCACACCGTCCTGGTCGAAGAACGGCATGATGTCGTTGCCCAGCAGCTTGAGCTGGCTGTCGCTGCCGATGTCGGGCAGCCCGGCCGCCTTGACGAGTCCGTGGGCGACGTCGACGCGGAAGCCGTCGACGCCCATGTCGAGCCAGAAGCGCAGGATGGAGCGGAACTCGTCGGCGACGGCCGGGTGGTCCCAGTTGAAGTCGGGCTGCTCGGGCGCGAAGAGGTGCAGATACCACTCGCCGGGGGTGCCGTCCGGGTCGGTGGTCCTGGTCCAGGCGGGGCCGCCGAAGATGGACTCCCAGTCGTTGGGCGGCAGTTCACCGTCCGGGCCCTTGCCGGGGCGGAAGTGGTAGCGGTCGCGCAGCGCGGATCCGGGGCCGTCCTTCAGTGCGCGGCGGAACCAGTCGTACTGGTCGGACGAGTGGTTGGGCACCACGTCGACGATGACGCGCAGGTCCAGCTCGTGCGCGTCGCGGATCAGCGCGTCCGCGTCGAGGAGCGAGCCGAACATGGGGTCGATGGCGCGGTAGTCGGCGACGTCGTAGCCCGCGTCGGCCTGCGGCGAGGCGTAGAAGGGGCTGAGCCAGACGGCGTCGACACCCAGCGCGCGCAGGTACGGCAGCCTGCTCCGTACGCCTTCGAGATCGCCCATGCCGTCACCGTTGGAGTCGGCGAAGCTGCGCGGATAGACCTGGTAGATCACCGCGTCCTGCCACCAGCCGGAGCGGTGGCCCGGGGCGTCGTCGGACGTGCCGGTGGAAGGGGCAGCGAGGTGCTGGGTCTGTCT
>NZ_JARJHW010000305.1:0-4936 GCF_040560175.1 Streptomyces panacea | reverse complement strand
CCGGTTCACCCTCGACCGGCACACCACCCTGCGCTCCCTGCCCGGCACACACGCGGCGTCGGACCTGCTGCGCACCCTGCTCACCCCCGCCACCGGACTGCCGCTCACCGACTCGGCCGACGGACAGATCGTGCTGGCGCTCGACCCGCGGCTCAGCGGTCTCGGCGAGGAGGGGTACGGGATCACCGTCGGCCCGCAGGCGTTGGTGCTGCGCGCCGCACAGCCCACCGGCCTGCTCCGCGGGGTCCAGACGATCCGTCAACTGCTGCCCGCCGAGGCCCTGTCGGGTGAGATACGGGACGGCTCCTGGGAGCTGCCCTGCGTGGAGATCAGCGATGTGCCCACGCACCCCTGGCGCGGGGCGATGCTGGACGTCGCCCGGCACTTCCAGCCCGTCTCCTACCTGCGCAGATACGTGGACCTGCTGGCGTTCCACAAGCTCAACACCCTCCACCTGCACCTCACGGACGACCAGGGCTGGCGCATGCCGGTCGACGCCTACCCCCGGCTGACCTCGGTCGGCGGCCGGCGGAGCCAGTCCATGACCTGGCACCCGGGCCGGGGCGGCGACGGCTTCGACGGGATCCCGCACGCGGGGGCGTACACCAAGGAGGAGCTGCGCGCCCTGGTGAGTTACGCGGCGGACCGCGGGGTGGGCGTCGTGCCGGAGATCGAGATGCCCGGCCATGTGCGCGCGGCCCTCGCCGCCTACCCGGAGCTGGGCAACCACCCGGAGCGAAGCCTCGACGTGTGGACCAGGTGGGGCGTCTGCGACACCGTGCTCGGCGTCCACGACCAGGCCCTCGACTTCTGCCGGGCGGTGCTGGAGGAGGTCATGGACGTCTTCCCGTCCCCGTACATCCATATCGGCGGCGAGGAGTGCCCGACCACCGAGTGGGAGAACAGCCCGGTGGCGCGTGCCCGCGCGGCGGCCGAGGGGCTCACCGGGCCGGCGGCGCTGCACGGCTGGTTCATGGGCCGGATCGGCGCGTTCCTGGTGGAGCGGGGCCGCAGGCCCGTCGGCTGGGCCGAGACCGGGACCGAACTGCCCCTGGACTTCACGGTGATGACCTGGCGCGATCCGGCGCACGCCCTGGCCGCGGCCCGGCGCGGCCACCAGGTCGTGACCGCTCACCACCGGGCCACCTACCTCGACTACGCCCAGTCCGCCGAACCCTGCGAACCGCTCGGTCAGCCCGGCGACCCCGTCGGTCTGCGGGCGGTCCACGGGAACGAACCGGTGCCGGGCGACTGGGAGGCCGAAGAGAGCGCTCAAGTCCTCGGTACGCAGGCGCAGTTGTGGACCGAGTACGTGAAGACTCCCGACCGGATCGAGTACCTCAGTTACCCCCGTCTGTGCGCCCTCGCCGACCGCGCCTGGTCCGGCGGGCGCAGCGACTGGACCGGTTTCGTCGAGCGGCTGCGCCGGCACACCGCACGGCTGGACGCCCTCGGTGTCCGCTACCGCCCGCTCACCCCACGGTCCCTGATGACCATCCCCGCAGGTACGGCGCCAACTCGTCCGTGACTTCCCACCCCTCCCCCACCACCCGTTCCGGAGAGGAACACCCCATGCGTCCCACACGTCCCACACGTCCGATGAGGACACTCGCCAAGAGCCGCCTCCGCGCGGCGGCCGCCGCCGCTGTCACCGTGGCCCTGAGCTGTACGGCGCTGGCGGCGATGCCCGCGTCCGCCGGCGCCGCGGCGGCGGCCGACGGGCTCGTCGTCCAGTACCGTACGAGCGCTTCCGGGGCGACCGCCGACCAGAGCGAACCCTGGCTGAAGGTACGCAACAACGGCAGCGCCGCCGTACAGCTGAGCGACGTCAAGGTGCGGTACTACTTCAAGGCCGATTCGGCGTCCGCCGCCTACCGGTTCGCCTGCTCCTGGGCGGTGAAGGGCTGCGCCAACATCACCGGCACCTTCGGGACTCTCGCCGCCCCGACCGCCACCGCCGACCGGTATCTGGAGATCGCGTTCACGGCCGGGGCGGGCACCCTGGCCCCCGGCGCGGACACCGGGGACATGCAACTGCGCTTCCACCAGGCGAACTGGCAGCCGCTGGGGCAGAGCGACGACTACTCCTTCGGCCGGGAGCGGGCCACGTACGGCGACTGGTCCCGGATCACGGCGCACGTCGGCGGCGCGACGGTCTGGGGCGAGGCGCCCGGCGGCAACGGCCCGACCGACCCCACGGATCCGCCGACCGAACCCGCCGACGGTCCCACCCTGTTCGACGACTTCAACTACAGCGGCCACAGCGATCCGAAGATCGCCGCGAACGGCTGGAGCGTCCGCGCGAACTCCGGCGGTCCGGGTGTGCCCGGCGCCAACTGGGTCCCGGAGAACGTCACGTTCGCCGGTCAGAGCGGCAACTCGGTGATGAACCTGGAGACTTCGACCGCCGGTACGGCCGCCTCCACGGAGCAGACGGAGATCCTGACCCGGTCGACGAAGTTCCGCAACGGGACGTACGCGGCGCGGGTGAAGTTCAGCGACGCGCCCAGGTCGGGCCCGGACGGCGACCGTCTCGTCCAGACGTTCTTCACCATCAACGACCTCAAGGCGCCGATGGCGGACGACTACGCGGAGTACGACTTCGAGTATCTGCCGAACGGTGGCTGGGGCGAACCCGCCAACATCCTCTACACCACCTCGTGGGAGACCTACCGCCCCGACCCGTGGGAGGCCGTCAACCAGCACAGTGAGGCCCGGCAGAGCTACGCCGGCTGGCACGACCTGGTGGTGACCATCGGCAACAGCGCCATCACGTACTACATCGACGGTCAGCACTTCGGCACGCACGGGGCGGCCTATCTGCCGGAGCGGCCGATGTCGATCAACTTCAACCAGTGGCTGATCGACCTGGCGGGCCAGACCAGCACCACACCGCGCTCGTACGACCAGCAGGTGGACTACGTGCTGCACGTGAAGGACCAGGTCCTCAGCCCGGCCCAGGTGGGCACGCTGGTGAGCGGGTACCGCGCGGCGGGCACGACGTTCGAGGACACGGTGCCGGCCCCCTGAGCGGACCGGGTCCGGCTCGCGATCCCAGCGGTCTCTTAGCGTCGGCTTACTCTCGGCTTAAGTGGACCATAAGGATCCTCCTCACCCCGTCCCAGCAGGCCGTTCAGGGGTTTCGAGGGGCTAGCTTGCTGAGGGCCGGAGCGGGACGGCAACCGGTGGCGCCGTGTGCAACGGAGGTCACGCCACCGGGAGTTCGTCCCGCTCCGCTCCCCCAGCTCGTGCCGCTCGAAGGAGAACGAATCCATGACCGCTCGTCGTAGGACCACCGGGATCGTCGCGCTGGGCGTCGCGCCGCTCGCGCTCATCGGGCTCGCGGCCGTCCCCGCCGCCGCCCACGGGTCGATGACGGACCCGGTCAGCCGTGTGTCGGCCTGTTTCGCCGAGGGGCCCGAGAGCCCGAAGTCGGCCGCCTGCAAGGCGGCGGTCGCGTCCAGCGGGACGCAGGCGTTCTACGACTGGAACGAAGTCAACATCGCGAACGCCGCGGGCAACCACCGGTCGATCATCCCGGACGGCAAGCTCTGCTCGGCCGGCCGCGACAAGTACAAGGGCCTCGACCTGCCGCGCGGCGACTGGCCCTCGTCGCCGTTCACGGCGGGCAACCGCACCTTCAACTACAAGGCCACCGCCCCGCACAAGGGGTCCTTCGAGCTGTACATCACCAAGGACGGCTACGACGCGGGGCAGCCGCTGAAGTGGTCCGACCTGGAGGACAAGCCGTTCGCCAAGGTCACCGACCCCAAGCTGGAGAACGGCGCGTACGTCTTCGGCGGCATCGTCCCCAACAAGTCGGGCCGCCACCTGATCTACTCGATCTGGCAGCGCTCGGACAGCCCCGAGGCGTTCTACACCTGCTCCGACGTGGTCTTCGGCGCCGACAACGGCGGTTCGGCCGCCGCTCCCGAGGCGTCCGCCCCCTCCGAGGCCGATGTCGAGGACGGCGCGTCCAAGTCCACCGTCGACCACGGCGGACACGGCGGCGACAGCCCGGACGAGGCCGGGGCCGCCGAGGTGAAGGACACCGCGAAGGACACCGCGAAGGACACCGGTGACTACGAGGAGCCCGCCGCCGAGCCCGCCGCCAACGCCCCCGAGGTGAAGGGCGCCGGCGCTGCCGAGCCGCAGCCCGCGGGTGGTTCGGAGAACCTCGCCGAGACCGGTGGCGACAGCACCACGCCGTACTGTCACACTCAGCCGATGACCGACGCGCAGGTCGTCGGCGTGGCCCGGTCCGGGTCGAGCGCGTTGGCCACCTCGTGGAACGCGACCCGGTCGAGCAGCCCGATCGCCAGGTGCTCGGAGAGGTTCACCGCGCACAGGTCCTGGAGGGTGACGTTTCGTACGTCGGGCCCGGACAGGAACTGGCTGCGGTACGGCGTGACCACTTGGTCGTAACGGGTCGATATGACGGTGTACTTGACCCCGGGCACGGTGTCACCGCCCGCGTTGAGCTTGGTGAGGAAGGCCGATCCCGCTATCTGGTCGGCGAGTCCCGGGGTCTTCTCGGTCAGCAGATCCTCCGCGCCGGGGAAGTGCGGCAGCAGCTTCGTCAGACCGAGCAGGGTCGTGCCGTGGTTGTCGGGCGCGAGTCCGACGAGGGCGTTCACCTTCGGTGCCCCGCCGAGGAACTTGAGGTAGTGGCGGGGCATCATGCCGCCCTGCGAGTGGCCGACGATGTCGACCTTCGAGGTGCCCGTGGCGGCAAGCACCCGGTCGACGTACGCGCTCAGTTGCTCGGCCGACTTGTCGATGGGGCCCAGGCCGTTGAAGAACGGCACTCCGGGGAGCTGCCCGTAGTCGAGGGAGAAGACGCAGTAGCCGCGGTTCACCAGGTACGGGGCGAGACCGAGCCAGTTGTCGACCGAGTTCGCGAAGGTGCCGTGGACAAGGACGACGGGACGGGGGT
>NZ_JARJHW010000304.1:0-4978 GCF_040560175.1 Streptomyces panacea | reverse complement strand
TCGAGACGGTGGACCATCCGGGCATGGTCGCAGAACCGTACGCGGCCACGCATTCAGGTTTTCGAACGGACGGCGTTGGTGAACGTGATCGCGGTGCCGGGCTCGGCCCGCTCCGCCGGGTGGCGCCACCGGGCGGCGCCGGGTGGCGCCGCGACCGCCGGTGCCCCGAGTGCGCCAGGCGCCGCCGACGTCAGGTCGGGCGGCGGAGAACCTCGCGGTGTCAGATCTTCCGCACACAGGACGGACAGAGCCCGCGGTACGTGACCTCGGCCTCGGACACCGTGAAACCGAACCGTTCCCCCGCCGGAAGCCCGGCCAGTGGATCGCCCGCCGGGTGGACGTCGCGGATGGTGCCGCAGCCGGAGCACACCAAGTGCTGGTGCGGGTGGTGGGCGTTGGGGTCGTAGCGCATGGCGCGACCCGCGGCGGAGACCTCCATGACCTCGCCGATGGAGACCAGTTCGCCCAAGGTGTTGTAGACCGTCGCCCGGGAGATCTCGGGCAGCAGCCGGGCCGCGAGGGTGTGCACCTCGTCGGCCGTGAGATGTACGTGGTCACCGTTGAGGACCTGGGCGACGACCCGGCGCTGGGAGGTCATCCGCCAGCCACGCCCTCGCAGCCGCTCCAGCAGGTCGCTCATGTCGGTTCACCTGTTCAGGTTCGGGACACCCGAGGTTCGACCATGGATGTCCGGATTTTGACTTAATCCCACTGAATATACTTTTAGTTCGCTTCTTGACTTGGACTCTGTCCATCGTAGGATCGGTTCCGGCCGCCTGAGTACCGTAATCCGCCTGGTCCGGAAGGATTCCCATGTCTGAGAACCATGATGCAATCGTCGTAGACGCGAAGTCGGAGGGTGAAGGCGGCTGCCCCGTCGCACACGGCCGAGCCCCGCACCCGACTCAAGGCGGCGGAAACCGCGAGTGGTGGCCGGAGCGGCTCAACCTCAAGATCCTCGCCAAGAACCCCGCCGTGGCCAACCCCCTCGGTGAGGAGTTCGACTACGCCGAGGCGTTCACCTCCCTCGACCTCCCCGCCGTGAAGCAGGACATCGCCGGGGTGCTGACGACCTCGCAGGACTGGTGGCCCGCCGACTTCGGCCACTACGGCCCCTTCATCATCCGGATGGCCTGGCACAGCGCGGGCACGTACCGCATCAGTGACGGCCGCGGCGGCGCGGGAGCCGGCCAGCAGCGCTTCGCCCCCCTCAACAGCTGGCCGGACAACGGCAACCTCGACAAGGCCCGCCGGCTGCTCTGGCCGGTGAAGAAGAAGTACGGCCAGAGCCTGTCGTGGGCCGACCTGATGATCCTGGCCGGCAACGTCGCCCTGGAGACCATGGGCTTCGACACCTTCGGCTTCGCCGGCGGTCGCCCGGACGTCTGGGAGCCCGAGGAGGACGTCTACTGGGGTCCCGAGAAGACGTGGCTCGGCGACGAGCGCTACTCCGGTGACCGGAATCTGGAGAGCCCCCTCGGCGCGGTCCAGATGGGCCTCATCTACGTCAACCCGGAAGGCCCGAACGGCAGCCCCGACCCGCTCGCCTCGGCCCGCGACATCCGTGAGACCTTCCGCCGGATGGCGATGAACGACGAGGAGACGGTCGCTCTCATCGCCGGCGGCCACACCTTCGGCAAGACCCACGGAGCGGGCCCGGCGGACAACGTCGGCGCCGACCCCGAGGCCGCCCCGATCGAGCAGCAGGGCTTCGGCTGGCAGAACAGCTTCGGCACCGGCAAGGGCGGCGACACGATCACCAGCGGCCTTGAGGGCATCTGGACGAACACCCCGATCACCTGGGACAACAGCTTCCTGGAGATCCTCTACGGCTACGAGTGGGAGCTGTTCAACAGCCCCGCCGGCGCCAACCAGTGGCGGCCGAAGGACGACGGCGGGGCCGGCACCGTACCCGACGCCCACGACGCGTCGAAGAGCCACGCCCCGACGATGCTCACCACCGACCTCGCGCTCCGTGTCGACCCGGCGTACGAGCAGATCTCGCGGCGTTTCCTCGCGAACCCCGCGGAGTTCGCGGACGCCTTCGCCCGCGCGTGGTTCAAGCTGACGCACCGCGACATGGGCCCGATCGTGCGCTACCTCGGCCCGGAGGTCCCGGCCGAGACGCTGGTGTGGCAGGACCCGCTCCCCGCCGTGACGGACGAGCTCGTCGACGCCGAGGACATCGCCTCCCTCAAGGAGCAGATCCTGGCCTCGGGCCTGTCGGTGTCCCAGCTCGTCTCCACCGCGTGGGCGTCCGCCTCGTCCTTCCGCGGCAGCGACAAGCGCGGCGGCGCCAACGGCGCGCGTATCCGCCTCGAACCGCAGAGCGGCTGGGAGGCCAACGACCCCGACCGGCTCGCGCTTGTCCTCCGTACGCTCGAAGGCATCCAGGAGACCTTCAACTCCGCCCCGAACGGCGGAAAGCGGGTCTCGCTCGCCGACCTGATCGTGCTCGCCGGATCCGCGGCCGTCGAACAGGCCGCCAAGACCGCCGGCTTCGACATCGAGGTCCCCTTCACGCCGGGCCGCGCGGACGCGTCGCAGGAGCAGACGGACGTGGAGTCGTTCGCCGCGCTCGAGCCGGTCGCCGACGGATTCCGCAACTACCTCGGCAAGGGCCACCGGCTGCCGGCCGAGTTCCTGCTGATCGACCGGGCGAACCTGCTGACCCTGAGCGCCCCCGAGCTGACGGTCCTCGTGGGTGGTCTCCGCGTCCTGGGCGCGAACTACCAGGAGTCGTCGCTCGGTGTCCTCACGGCGACCCCCGGCTCGCTGACCAACGACTTCTTCGTCAACCTGCTCGACCTGGGTACGACGTGGAAGGCGACGTCCGAGGACGCGAACACGTTCGAGGGCCGCGACTCCGCCACCGGTGAGGTCAAGTGGACCGGCAGCCGGGCCGACCTCGTCTTCGGGTCGAACTCCGAGCTGCGCGCGGTCGCGGAGGTCTACGCGAGCGACGACGCGAAGGAGAAGTTCGTGAACGACTTCGTCGCGGCGTGGACGAAGGTCGCGAACCTGGACCGGTTCGACCTCGTCTGATCACTTCACCAGGCTGATCGTTTACGGCCAGGCTGATCGTTACGGCCAGGTCGGTCCGCGGACGCGGGTCGGCCTGGCCGTTCGCCCGTTCGGGGGCGTCAGGTGCCCGCGTGGACGTAGGCCGCCCAGACATGGGGGCGGTCGGGGATCCGACGGCGTAGTTCCCGGACGGTGTGGTGCAGGGCGTGGGCGGATGCCGCCGGCGCCATGGCCGTACCGTCGCGGGTCGCCCCACCGCGGGCCGTAGCGCCGCGGGACGTAGCGCCGCGTGTCATACGGCGGTAGAAGTCGCGCGTGACATGGTCCGCGTGGGTGCTGTCGATCTCCCAGAGCGTTCCTACGGCCGTGGGGAAACCGGCGAGCAGGAAGGCGCTGGTGATGTGGATGGCCTCGTCCGACAGCCGCTCGGACGTGCGCGCGGTGCCGCAGGCCGCGAGGAAGGCGAGTTGGGCCGACCGGGGCCGGGTCCGGCAGATCTCCAGGACGGACAGCGACTCGCCGTTCGGCAGGTGGAGCAGGGCGCCGGAGGGTTCCGTCGGGTCGGTGGCCGCGTGGCAGCCGAAGTGCACCCAGGACGTGGTGCCGAGCGCTGCCAGTACGGCCTCACGGGTCGCGGCGGCGCCGACCAGCGGCTCGCGTGCGCCGAGCAGTCCGGCCGCGTAGCCGGCCGCCGCCGCGACACCGGGCAGCTCCTCCTCGGGTGAGGCGACCAGCAGGGCGCTGCCGTTGTCCGCCCCGTCGCGGTGCCCGGCCCGGCTGCGCGCGTACGCCAGGGTCTGGAAGCCGGGGACGTACGACGACATCACGGCGTCCAACGCGGCCCCGCAGCCGCCGAGTTCGCAGTCGGGCAGCGTGCACTGCGCCGCGTGCAATGGCAGCGTGTTGAAGGCCCCCGTGGGCACCCACCAGATGCGCGGCCACGCGCCTCCGTCGGGGACCGGGCCGTAGGGCCCCGCGAGTTCGAGTACGGGGCGCACGATCTTGTGCCAGGTCCAGGAGAGCGTCGCGCGGATCGTGGCCCCGGCGGCGACGAGTTGTACGGGCGACGGCCGCGAGGTGCCCTGCGCGTTGATGGCATCGACCGCCTCGCGCATGCGCCGGGCCATGTCGGCGATCTCGTCCGGCTCCGTTTCGAGGACGAGGGCGGTGATGGAACCCTCCGTCACCACCAGGGCCTGGCAATTGATCCGCGCGTGGTTGAGCACGACGACCGGACCGTCGGCCGCGAGTGCGCGCAACTGCCCGGCGGAGAGCGGACGCAGGAAGCCGTCGAACCCGGGTCGGGTACGGATGGCCTCGACCAGCTCGTCGAGTTCGCGCGACGCGCGGAGCCGGGCGAGGCGGGACCATTCCGCGTGGCCGGCGGCGGGCAGGCCGGACTGTGCCGGATCGGGGGCGAGTTGATCAGCCAGCCGGTCGGTCAGCCGCTCGAACTCGCGAGCCGACTCCGGGTGTGCCGCGCTCAGTTCGCCGAGGTCGGCGCGGGCCTCGATCCGCCGGGACAGCAACAGCCCGCGCCCGCGCTCCAGCACCTCGGCGGCGCGGTCGATGTCCGGCCCCGCGACCGTACGGAAGAGAGCGGCGAAGTCGGGCAGGGAGTCCGGCACTCGCCGCTCCTCCCTGACCACCCTGATGCTCTCGGCCACGGCCGCCTCCAGCTGGTCCAGCCGGCCGACGCCCGCTCTGCCGAGTGCCTGTAGGAGGACCAGCTCGACGATCGCCCGGATGTCTCCCTCGAACGCCCTGAGACCGAACTCGGCGGACTGCTGGTCGCTGCCCCGGTCGGTGATGTCGGCCATGGCCTCGACGGCCGCTTCGAGGTGGGTCAGGGCCGTCTCCGTGTCCCCGTGCTTCACCGCACCGGCCGCCGAGCCGAGTTCCCCGTGGGCCCGGAACGAGGCGGGAAGCGTGGAGACGTGCCACGCGCCGGTGG
>NZ_JARJHW010000303.1:0-4983 GCF_040560175.1 Streptomyces panacea | reverse complement strand
GGGTGTTGCTCCCCCTGCCCTCAGGCCACCAGCTCGCCGAAGGACTCTTCCTCGTCACGTCCGAAGCTGAGGACGTCGTCCTCGCGCAGCCGGCGGAGCGACCGCCAGATGCTGGACTTCACCGTGCCGACACTGATGTTGAGGATGTCCGCGATCTCGGGATCGGTGCGGCCCTCGTAATAGCGCAGCACCAGCATCGTGCGCTGCGTCTCGGGAAGGCGCGAGAGCGCCTGCCAGAGCACCGCGCGCAGCTCCGTGCCGCGCATCGCGTCGGTGTCGCCGACCGTCTCCGGCAGCTCCTCCGTCGGGTACTCGTTGAGCTTGCGCCTGCGCCACGCGCTGATGTGCAGGTTGGTCATCGTGCGGCGGAGATAGCCGCCGACGGCCGCCTTGTCGCTGATCCGGTCCCAGGCGCGGTAGGTGGAGAAGAGCGCGCTCTGGAGCAGGTCCTCGGCCTCGAAGCGGTCGCCGGTCAGGTGGTAGGCGGTCGCGTACAGAGAGGCCCGGCGCTCCTGGACGTAGGCCGTGAACGCCGTCTCGGCGTCCGTGGCCTCCGTCGTCACGGTGCGCTCCCCCGTGGCCTCTCCGTACGCCGCGCCCCTGCTCCCCCGTGCCTCGGCGTTGTCCGCCGTGGGCTTCCGCGCCGCGTCGGCCACCGTGATGTACGGCGGCCGGTGCTGACGCCCGGCGCCGCGAACGCACCCCCGCCCGTTCACGGCGCCGGACTTCTCGGTGCTCCGTGCGACGTCGTGGAGACGCGTGATTACTGCGCTTGAGGCCGTGCTGTGCAGTGAGTTCATCTCGCGCCCCCCGTCGGCTGGAGTCTGTTTCTTCCGTCTGCCCAAGAGATTGCCGGGCCAGTTTCATGGGCCTGTCCGCCGACTGTCACAGGCCTGTCACAGGGGTTGTGGATCTTGGCGGGAGATGTGGTGGAACTGTGGGAGCGCTCCGACTGTCGAACTGTGGCCCCCCCATGGGCCAGAATGACCTCTGTGCCTTTCCTGTTGCTGATCGAGGACGACGACGCCATCCGCACGGCCCTCGAACTCTCGTTGTCACGCCAGGGCCACCGAGTGGCCACTGCGGCGACGGGAGAGGACGGCCTGAATCTGCTGCGAGAACAGCGGCCGGACCTGATCGTTCTGGATGTGATGCTGCCTGGTATCGACGGTTTCGAAGTGTGCCGGCGCATCAGGCGGACCGACCAGTTGCCGATCATTCTGCTGACCGCGCGCAGCGACGACATCGATGTGGTCGTCGGACTCGAATCCGGTGCGGACGACTATGTGGTCAAGCCCGTGCAGGGCCGGGTGCTCGACGCCCGTATCCGGGCCGTACTGCGGCGCGGGGAACGGGAGTCGACCGATTCGGCGACCTTCGGGAGCCTGGTCATCGACCGTTCGGCGATGACGGTCACGAAGAACGGTGACGACCTCCAGCTCACACCGACCGAGCTGCGGCTGCTGTTGGAACTGAGCCGGCGGCCCGGACAGGCGCTCTCCCGGCAGCAGTTGCTGCGGCTGGTGTGGGAGCACGACTATCTGGGCGACTCGCGGCTGGTCGACGCCTGTGTGCAGCGGCTGCGCGCGAAGGTCGAGGACGTGCCGTCGTCGCCGACGTTGATCCGTACGGTGCGAGGCGTGGGCTACCGGCTGGACGCCCCTTCGTGAGCAGCGAGGAACCCACGGCCGGGAGAGCCGCGGACGGAGCGGACCGGTCGGACGGGCCGGACGGACCTGACGGCATGAACGGCTCCGGCACCACCGGCGGGGACGCGGCGGACGCGACCGCCGGGCGGCGTACGCGCAAGAGGGCACTCCTGGCCGGGCTGCGCTGGACGAGTCTGCGACTGCGCCTCGTCGTCGTCTTCGGGGCCGTCGCGCTGACCGCCGCCGTCTCGGCGTCCGGCATCGCGTACTGGCTCAACCGCGAGTCGGTGCTGAACCGCACGCAGACGGCCGCGCTCAAGGAGTTCAAGCAGGAGATGCGGGACAAGGCCGCGCAGTTGCCGCTGCGGCCGACCCAGGCCGAGCTGGAGGACACCGCGCAGCGGATGGCCAGGAGCAGCGCCGGTTTCAGCGTGGTGCTGATAGGTGAGCGCGCCGAGGACAAGCCGGTGGCCGGGGTCTCCGACCAGGACAGGTTCACGCTGGACGACGTGCCGCGGTCGTTGCGGACGGCGGTGAACGACCGGCAGAAGGTCACGTCGGGCAACAAGTCGCCGTACCACGTCTTCTGGCAGCGCACGGAGCGCGGGCAGACGCCCTATCTGGTCGGCGGCACCCGGATCGTCGGCGGTGGGCCGACCGGTTACGTCTTCCTCTCCCTCGAACAGGAGCGGGAGGACCTCAACGCGCTGGCGTGGTCGCTGGCGATCGCGACGAGCCTGGCGCTCATCGGGTCCGCGTTGCTCGCGCAGGCGGCGGCCACGACCGTGCTGAAGCCGGTGCAGCGGCTCGGTCACGCGGCGCGGCAGCTCGGCGAGGGGAAGCTCGACACCCGGCTGCGGGTGTCGGGGACGGACGAACTGGCCGATCTGTCACGGACGTTCAACAACGCCGCCGCCTCCCTCCAGAAGAAGATCGACGACATGAGCGCGCGTGAGGAGTCGAGCCGCCGCTTCGTCGCCGACATGTCGCACGAGCTGCGCACCCCGCTCACCGCGCTGACGGCCGTCACCGAGGTGCTGGAGGAAGAAGCGGACACGCTCGATCCGATGATCGCGCCCGCCGTGACGCTGGTCGTGAGCGAGACCCGCAGGCTCAACGTCCTGGTGGAGAACCTGATGGAGGTGACCCGCTTCGACGCGGGCACCGCCCGGCTCGTCCTCGACGACGTCGATGTCGCCGACCAGGTCACCGCCTGTATCGACGCGCGGGCCTGGCTGGACGCGGTGGAGCTGGACGCGGAGCGCGGCATGATGGCCCGCCTCGATCCGCGCCGGCTCGACGTGATCCTGGCGAATCTGATCGGCAACGCGCTCAAGCACGGCGGTTCGCCGGTGCGGGTCTCGGTGCGCTCGGTCGGCGGGGAGCTGGTCATCGAGGTACGGGACAACGGGCCGGGCATTCCGGAGGCCGTACTGCCGCACGTGTTCGACCGCTTCTACAAGGCGAGCGCGTCCCGGCCGCGGTCCGAGGGCAGCGGTCTCGGACTGTCCATCGCGATGGAGAACGCGCACATCCACGGAGGCGACATCACCGCGGCCAACGCCCCGGACGGCGGCGCGGTGTTCGTGCTGCGGCTGCCGCACGAGGTCTCGGAGGACTTCGACGACGAGGACGGGCCGGGCGACGCACGCGGAGAGGGGGGTGAGGCGCTGTGAGGTCGAGGAGAGCGGGCGGCCGGTCTCTCGCCGTACTCGCGGGCACGCTCGCGCTGGCGGGCGGCGTAAGCGGCTGCGGCATCAGGACGACCGCGGTGCCGGTGGACGCGGGCGCCGCGCCCTCACGGGTGCCGTGCGAGGTGTCCGAGGGGAATCTGACCACCCAGGCGCAGCCGGGCGGCGCGCTCGTCAGGGTCTACCTGGTGTGCGGGTCCGAACTGGTGCCGGTGGAGCGCCCCGCGTCCGTACGGGCCGAGAAGGCACCCGGTGACCGCGCGCGGGTGGTGCGGGCGCTCGTGGACGAGTTGCTGGAGCAGCCGTCGTCCACGGAGAGCGAGGCGGGCTTCACGACGTACGTACGCGGGCCGCTGCGGGTCTCCGAGGCGCGCGCGGGCGATCCACCGGGCACACTGCGGCTGAGCCGCCAGCCGGAGGACCTGCCGACGACCGCGCTGGCGCAGATCGTGTGCACGCTCACCGAGGGCGCGGCGACGGACGGTTCGGTGGTGCTGGGCGGGCCGGGGGCGTACGGCGCGCGCGGGTACCGGTGCGACGACGACACCAAGCGCCGCCCCGACGCGGCCGTGCCGACGACGGGTCCGCTGCCGTCCGCTTCCTGAGAAGGCGCCCGCCGCGCGGCCGGGTGTGTCAGGGGTACGGGGCGCGCCGGCTCCTTCCGGGTGACACCCGTCTCACGTGGGCCTCCATTTGGAACCTTCCGGAACCGTTCCCGCCGGTGGCCGCGTCTTGGGAGTCGTGCAGCGCCAAGGTTCGAGCGGCAGTGCCGCTTTCCGCTTCCGCGTGGCGGGGGTCATCCTCCTCCTCGTGCACTTGCTGCTCGTCGCGTGGCTGACGTTGCGCCCGCTGGACATCGTGTGGATGACCGCGGCGAACTTCGAGCCGCTGGCGGGCATCAAGGCCGATCTCGCCCTCGGGCCGCTCCAAGCGGTCCGGCGCATCGGCGAGGGACTCCTGCTGCTGGCGCCTCTCGGGGTTCTCCTCCCCATGGCGGGCGGCAAGCTGACCGTCTCGCCGCTGGCCTCGCTGACCCGGACCCTCGCCGCCGGGGCGTTCATCTCGCTGGGGATCGAACTGCTCCAGACCGGGATCCCCGGGCAGGTCGTCGACGTGGACTCGCTGCTGCTCAACACGGTGGGAGTCGGGCTCGCGCATCTGCTGGTCGTCCCCGCCGGACGGGCGAGGCTGCGGCGCGAACGCCCCCGTCGGCGCAGGGCGGGGCCGGTGCCTGCCCCGCGGGACACCGGGGTCGTACGTGAGGGTGACCTGCGGGAGGGGTCTCCTCAGGGGACGACCCCGACGATTACCAGGGTCGGCATCGCACCGTAGAGCGACGCTCCGTCCGGTGCCCGCGGGCCACCATTGAGTCATCGGGAGCACACGGAGTGGCTCCCGGAAACGGACTCACGAAGGAGCCCACCATGTCCGCGATTGCCCGTCCCCGTGAGGGTCGCATGATCGGTGGAGTGTGCGCGGCGCTGGCACGGCGCTTCGGCACCTCCGCGAACACGATGCGCGTGATCTTCCTGGTCTCGTGTCTGCTGCCCGGCCCGCAGTTCCTGCTCTACATCGCGCTCTGGGCGTTCCTCCCGAGCCAGAAGAGCGCGACGGAGACCGCCTGGTAGGCGGCGACGGACGGC
>NZ_JARJHW010000302.1:0-4995 GCF_040560175.1 Streptomyces panacea | reverse complement strand
GGCAGCGGCTGATGTCACTGCGGCGCCGCGGGCCAGGCGGGACTTTGAAGACACGACCTAGAGGCCCGCACCGGGCCGGTACGCGCCTGGAAACGCCGGAGGGGCCGTGTGCAGCCGCACACGGCCCCTCCGGCGATCCCAGGACGTCTCACTCCTCCACGAGCAGCTTCTCGCGCAGCTGCGCCAGCGTCCGGGCCAGCAGCCGCGACACATGCATCTGCGAGATGCCGACCTCCTGCGCGATCTGCGACTGCGTCATGTTGCCGAAGAAACGCAGCAGCAGGATCCGCTTCTCGCGCGGCGGCAGATCCTCCAACAGAGGCTTCAGCGACTCGCGGTACTCGACGCTCTCCAGCGCCTCGTCCTCCGAGCCGAGCGTGTCCGCCACCGCCGGGGACTCGTCGTCCGTGTCCGGCACGTCCAGCGACAGCGTGCTGTACGCGTTGGCCGATTCCAGCCCTTCGAGGACCTCTTCCTCGGAGATGCCCAGCCGCTCCGCCAGCTCGTGCACCGTCGGCGAACGGCCGTGCTGCTGCGAGAGTTCGGCCGTCGCCGTCGTCAACGAGAGCCGCAGCTCCTGAAGACGCCGCGGCACCCGAACCGCCCAGCCCTTGTCGCGGAAGTGCCGCTTGATCTCGCCGACGACCGTGGGAGTGGCGTACGTCGAGAACTCGACACCCCGCTCCGGGTCGAACCGGTCCACCGACTTGATCAGGCCGATCGTCGCGACCTGCGTCAGATCGTCCAGCGGCTCACCACGATTGCGGAACCGGCGGGCCAGATGCTCCACGAGCGGCAGATGCATCCGCACCAGCTGATTGCGCAGCAGTGCCCGTTCGGGAGAGTCCTCGGGCAGCTTGCGCAGCTCGATGAACATCGCCCGCGCCCCGCTGCGGTCATGTGGATCGTGTTGCCTGTGCTCGCTCATCGTGGCCGCCCGCTCTGCCTGCGCCTGCTCCGCCGCCGTCTGGCCGTCAAGCCCGTCCACCGGATGGGGCCGGGCCTGCTGCTCCGGAATGCCCGACGGCACGAGCGCCGGATCCGCCGGAACCTCATGCCCTTCGCGCGGATCCTGGGGGACCCGCTCCTCGTCACGCACCGGACCGTCCCCGTTCCTCACGCCGGCCCGGGTCCCGCGCCGCGCTGTTTGTACAGGCTGATGGCGACCGTGCGGTCGTCGGCGACCGTCGCGTCGACCTTGCCCGCGAGCGCCGAGAGCACGGTCCACGCGAACGTGTCACGCTCCGGCGCGCGCCCGTCGGTCGTCGGCGCCGAGACGGTCACTTCCAGCGAGTCGTCGATGAGCCGGAACACACAGCTGAGGACGGAGCCCGGTACGGCCTGTTGCAGCAGGATCGCGCAGGCCTCGTCGACCGCGATACGCAGGTCCTCGATCTCGTCGAGGGTGAAGTCCAAGCGTGCTGCCAGGCCGGCCGTAGCCGTACGCAGCACGGACAGGTAGGCACCCGCAGCGGGCAGCCGGACTTCCACGAAGTCCTGGGTCCCGGGCTCGCCTGCGATCTGGGACACCCTCACCTCCAAGGTGGCACAAGCTTCTCAGGGCTCCGGGAAGGGAATCTCCCGAAGCCTCGCGGTACGTAGTCGGCACGCAGCCGGTCTGGACTGGCGACGCTATCGCGATCCATGGTCCCGTGTCGCAGGGACCCCCGGGCCAGGGTCGGGCCGTCGGTTACTCATAGTAGGCATTTGGGTGCGAACAGTGGCTAGAGGTGTGTGGCAACCAATTGCGAAGAACGGGCGGATGGTTGACGTACCCAGGCCTCAGACGATCGAACCGTCGACAAAGCACCAACGCCACGTCTCGCCGGGTTCGAAGCTACGCATCACGGCGTGGCCCGTATCCCTGAAATGCTGCGAGGCGTGCCGGTGCGGTGACGAGTCGCAGCACCCCACATGACCGCAGACCAGACAGAGCCGCAGCTGTACGTGGTGGCTGCCCGATGCCAGACATTCCAGGCAGGTGTCGCTCAGCGGCGCGGATTCGGGGCGTGGGAGGTCGGCAACGTGCTGGCACTCACTCATGATGGCCAGATTACGACGCTAGTGGAGGACGGTGGGCATGGACCCGTTGCAGCTGATCGCCCTCGTGGCGGGAAGCGCGGTGATCGCGGCGGCGGCCAGAAGGACGCCCGTCCCGGCCCCGCTGCTCCTTGTCACGGCGGGAATTGTCGCCGCGTACGTGCCGGGCGTGCCCAGCTACGTACTCGACCCGCACATCGTCCTGCCGTTGCTGCTGCCGCCCCTGCTGCACATGGCCGCCGTGGAAAGCTCCTATCTGGACCTGCGGGCCAACGCGCGCCCCATCGGTCTGCTCTCCGTGGGCTATGTCCTCTTCGCGACGGTCGTCGTCGGCTATCTCGCGTATCTGTTCATCCCCGGCCTGCCGCTGACCGCCGCGCTGGTCCTCGGCGCCGTCATCGCGCCGCCGGACGCGGTGGCCGCCACCGCGATCGCCCGCAAGCTCGGGCTGCCGAGCCGCATGACGACCATCCTCCAGGGTGAGTCGCTGGTGAACGACGCGACCGCGATCACCGCGTTCAAGGTGGCCCTCGCGGCGGCCGTCGGCGAAGGCGCGAGCTGGGCCGGCGGGATGGGCGAGTTCGCGCTGGCCTCCTTGGGAGGCATCGGTATCGGCCTCGTACTGATGGTGCCGATCCACTGGCTCCGTACGCATCTGAAGGAGGCGCTGCTCCAGAACACCCTGTCGCTGCTCATCCCCTTCGTCGCCTACGCGGCGGCCGAACAGGTGGGCGCGTCGGGTGTGCTGGCCGTCGTCGTGGTCGGGCTCTACCTCGGACACCGGTCCTGGCAGGTCGACTTCGCGACCCGGCTCCAGGAGGCAGCCGTGTGGAAGATGGTCTCCTTCATCCTGGAGTCCGTCGTCTTCGCGCTGATCGGGCTCCAGTTGCCCTATGTACTGAAGGGGCTCGGTTCCTACGGCGGAATGGAAGTGGCCGGTTACGCCGTCGGGGTGTTCGTGACCGTCGTCGCGGTCCGCTACCTCTGGGTCTTTCCCGCCACCTTCGTACCGCGCGCGCTGTCGAAGCGGATCAGGGAACGGGAACCTGAGACGACCTGGAAGGCGCCGCTCATCGTCGGCTGGGCGGGCATGCGCGGCGTCGTGTCGCTGGCCATCGCCTTCTCCATCCCGCTGACCCTGCACAACGGCGACGCCTTCCCGGCCCGCAACCTCGTCCTCTTCCTGACCTTCACGACCGTCATCGCCACCCTGGTCGTCCAGGGCCTCACCCTGCCCACGCTGATCAGACTGCTGAAGCTGCCGGGGCGAGACCCGTACGCCGAGACGCTGGCCGAGGCGCAGGCGCAGAGCCGGGCGTCGGTGGCGGCGGAGCAGCGGCTGGACGAACTGCTCGCCGACGAACGCAACGCCCTGGCCGAGCCACTGGCGGAGCGGCTCCGGAACGTGCTGGAGCGGCGGCGGAACTCCGTGTGGGAACGGCTCGGCACCGTCAACGAGTTGACCGGGGAATCCGCCGACCACACCTATCAGCGGCTGTCCAGGGAGATGATCGGGGCCGAACGCGACGTCTTCGTGACGCTGCGCGACGAACGGCGGATCGACGACGAGATGCTGCGGACGCTGCTACGACGGCTTGACCTGGAGGAGGCGGCGGCCTACCGGGAGGACTCCGACTGACCCCCGCCGTCCGGTCCCGGACCGCCGGTGACCACGGCGGCGACCGCGCTGCCCGGCGGGAAGGCGCCCTCCTCGGCCAGGGTGGTCAGCCCGTGGAGCATCTTGGCCACGTAGAGGCGTTCGACGGGGAACCGGTGCCGGTCCTCGAAGTCGGCGGCGAAGGCGTCGAGCGCGGGTGTCGTACGGGCGTAGCCGCCGCCGTGGAAGCGCTCGTCGAGCCGCCAGTCGCCCCGGGGGCCGCCGAAGGCCGCCAGTTGGAGCGCGCGGATCTCGCCGGCCAGGAAGCCGCCCTTCAGTACGGGGAAGCCGACCGCGCGCTGCCCGGGGGCGAGACCGGCGGCCAGGCCCGCGAGGGTGCCGCCGGTGCCGCAGGCGACCCCCACCACGTCCGCCGCGCCGCGCAGCTCCCGCCCGAGGGCCGTACAGCCTTGCGCGGCGAGGGAGTTGCTGCCGCCCTCGGGGACGACGTACACCCGCTCACGGGGCACGGGGACCCCGTCGGCGGCGGCGGTCAGCAGCGCCCTCAGTACGGAGGGCTCCGTCTTACGGCGGTAGGTCGCCCGGTCGACGAAGTGCAGCCGCATGCCGTCGGCCACGCACCGGGCGAGTGACGGATTCAGCGGGCCGGCGGCCAGCTCGTCGCCCCGTACGACGCCGACCGTCGCGAAGCCCAGCAGCCGGCCCGCGGCGGCGGTGGCGCGCAGATGGTTGGAGTACGCGCCGCCGAAGGTCAGCAGGACGCGATGGCCACCGTCGGCGGCGGCCCGCAGGTTCGGTTCGAGTTTCCGCCATTTGTTGCCCGGCAACGAGGGATGGATCAGATCGTCCCGCTTCAGCAGCAGCCGTACGCCGCGACGGGTGAAGCGCTCGTCCTCGACGGTCCGCAGGGGCGACGGCAGCCGTGGCCGCAGAGCGGCGAGGTCGAGCGCTTCCGGAGTCACACCTTCATTGTCGCGCCGGCGCGCTCCGGGCGGATCCGTCGCGGCGAGGTGCCGTGCCAGGCGTCGCGGGCCGGGCGGGACGCCGCGGACACGTCCTAGCCCAGCCGCTCGTCGATACGCCGGCGGAGACCGGCCATCGAGACGCCCCGGGGGTCGATCTTGCCCGGCTGCCACTCCAGGTGACCGATGACCGAGGGCGCGTTCCACTTGTGGACACGGCAGACGGCCGCCGCCGCGGCCTCCATGGCCTCGACCTGGACGGCGGGCCACGGGTCCTTGCCGTCGCCCAGGTTCTCGCACTCGAAGCCGTAGAAGTGCCTGTTCCCGTCCGTGTTGGCCTCGTTGTCCGGTGGCAGGGCCGTCTCGGCGATCACA
>NZ_JARJHW010000301.1:0-5019 GCF_040560175.1 Streptomyces panacea | reverse complement strand
TTTGCGGACGCAGATGCTGGCGGTGAGTCATGCGTTTCATTCGGCGGCGATGGAGGGTGCGGTGGCGCCGTTCGTCGAGGCGGTGGCGGGCAGGTCGCTGTCGGCTCCGGTGATGGGGTTCGTGTCGGGTGTGACGGGTGGTTGGCATTCCGCCGGGACCGCTACCGATCCGGGTTACTGGGGGCGGGCTATTCGTGAACCGGTGCGTTTCTCCCAGGCTGTTAACACCCTGGCGGAGGTGGGTGCGGGATCGGTGTGGGAGATCGGTTCCCATCCCCAACTCACCTCGCTGGCCAAGGCGTCGTGGGGTGAGACACAACCGACGTGGCTGACCACGTTGCGACGTGACCGCACCGACCAGGCCCAACTGCACGCGGCGGTGGCCGACCACTACAACCACACCCGTGCCGATCTCGACTGGGCCGGTCTGCATCGGGGCAAGGACCGGCGCACCACCACCATCCCCGCCTACCCCTTCAACCGGCAGGAGCTGGCCGCCCCGCCTGTTCGCCGCAGCGGTACTGAGACGAGCACCCTCAGCCACCCGCTGTTCGACCGTCACTACGAGCACCGGAGTGAGGGACAGTGACGTACCCGGGCGAGACCTACGAGAAGACGTTCACCGGCCAGGAGCCCTTCATCGCCCAGCACCGCTCCGCGGGTACGGGGCTGCTGCCCGCCGCGGTGCAGCTGGAGATGGCGATGGTCGGGGTTGCCCGGCGACAGCCGTTCACCCCGCTGGAGCTCACCGATGTGACATTCCTGCGACCCCTCACCGTCGCCGACGACGCGGCGGCTCCTGTCCGGCTCGACGTGTCCTTCGGCCCGCGGATCCGCTTCGAGCTGAGCACCGTGGTGGCCGGCGAGCGCAAGCCGCTGTCCACCGGAACCGGCCGACTGCTCCCGGGCGCCGTCCCGGCCCCGCCGGCCGGTACGGGCCGGCAGGTGACGGCGACGCGGAGCATCACCTCGGAGCGGCTGTACGAGAGCTGGGCGCGTGAGGGCCTGCTGTACGGTCCCGACTTCCGTACCGTCACGGAACTCGCCGTCGGAGACGACGGCGTGGCCCGTGCCACGTTGCGGTCCGAGGCCGAGCCCGTGCCCTGGTACGCCCATCCGCTGCTGGTGGACGGCGTGTTCCAGGTCGTCAGCTGTGCGCTCCAGGACCTCACGGGCGAGGTCGGCCCCTATCCCATGCTGCCGATCGGCGTCGCTCGGGTCGCGGTCCTCGCCGACCTCTCGGTTCTGTCGGCCGGTGTGACCGTCCAGGTGCGCAGGACCGGCGTCGACGGCGCGTACGCGACCGCCGACGCCCTGCTGCTGGGGCCCGCGGACGAGGTCGTCGCGGAGCTCGAGGGGCTACGGATGCGCCGCACGGCCGCCGTGTCGCGACCGGCCGCCGCCGCCCCGGCCCCGGCCCGGGCGGCCGTGCTGCCCATCACCCGGATCGACTGGCGGCCCGCGCCGGCGACCGACGTGCGGCACGATCCGGCGACCGGAACCTGGGTGGTGCTGCACAACGGCGGTGCCGACAGCCCGGGTGAGCGCGCCGCCCGGCAACTGCGGGCCGAGGGAGCCCGGGTGGTGGAGGTCGGCGTCGGACCGTCCGCCGCGCAGACGCACGACAACGATCGGCGGATGCTCGCGCAGCCGGACGAGGAGGCGTTCCGACGGCTCTGGGAGGAGATCGGGGACCCGGTCGCGGGCGTGGTGCACCTCTGGAACGCCGACGGCGCGCCCGACGCCCCTCCGGAGGAGGCGGCGGAGCTCCGCCTCGGCCTGTACGGCTGCCTGGCCGCCCTGCGGACCCTCGGCGAGCGGCAGCGCAAGTCCCGCTTCTTCCTGGTGACCAGGGACGGGCAGCCGGTCGCGAACGGCGACCGGCCGGTGCCGGCGCGCGCCGCCCTGTGGGGCTTCGTCCGCACCGCCGCCATCGAGTACCCGGGCCTGGGCCCGCGCCTCCTCGACGTCGACCGGTTCTCCGAGGACACGCTCCGCGCGGTCCTGGTGGAACTCGGCGCCGCCGGGGGCCCCACCGAAGTCGGCTACCGGCAGGGAGTCCGCCACGTACCCGTCCGGGTGCGCGACCGGTCGGCGTACACCGCGCCCCACGGCGGGACGGGGCCCATCAGGCGGGGTGGCCGCTACCTCGTCCTCGGCGGACACGGCGGGCTCGGCCTGGAGGTCGCCGACCGGTTCGCACGGGAGGGCGCCGGAGCCGTCGCGCTGGTCAGCCGTTCCGGAGCGGCCGGTGCCGACCAGGACCGGACTGCCGCGATCCGTGCGATCGGCGCGCGAGGGTGCGAGGTCGCGTCCTACAGCGCGGACGTGACCACCCCCGGCGCGCTGGCGGCCGTGGTGGAACGCTTCCGCGCGGAGTTCGGCGAGTTGCACGGCGTGGTCCATGCGGCCGGCACTCTCAAGGACGGACTGATCCGCAGCGCCACCGCCGAGGACATCGCGGCGGTGATGCGGCCGAAGGCCGACGGCGTTCGAGAGCTGGCCGCCGCGGTGGCCGGGCACGACCTGGACTTCGCCGTGCTGTTCGCGTCGGTCTCCGGCACGTTCGGCAACCTGGGGCAGGGTGGATACGCCGCGGCCAACGCCTACCTCGACGCTTTCGCGCACGCGCAGGGCCCGCCGTGGCTGAGCGTCGCCTGGGGCCTGTGGGGCGAGGTGGGCATGGGCACGGCCGTCGCGGAACAACTGCGGCGGCGTGGCGTCCGGCCGTTGGACACCGCGGAGGGTCTGGACGCGCTGATCGCGCTGCTGGGCACGGATGATGACCTGCGCCAAGTGGTCGTCGCCCACCCGGACGCCGGCGACGTGATCGTCGAACTCGAAGACGCGGCAGCGGAGTTCGGCGCACCTTCGGGCGTACGCGCCCAGGCACGTGATGGCGTACGAGACGCCGCCGGCTCCAGTGGTGAGGGCGACGGGGGCCACGTCGGGGACGCGCTGGAGCGGTTCCTGGCGGAGCGGCTGGGCGTCACATCCTTCGACCGCGACACCCCGCTGTCGGACTACGGCATGAGCTCGATCATGAGCGTCGAACTGTCGGAGGAACTGTCCGGCAAGTGGGGTATCAGCCTTCCGGCGACGCTCTTCCTGGAGTACGGCGAGTTCGCCGAGCTCGTCGAGGCCCTGACCGGGCGATACGGCGCGGCTGTCGCGGTCGCGGCACGGGAGACCGCCGAGCCTGTGACCGGCGTGACGGCCGAGACCGGCGTGACCGGTGTGACGGCCGAGACCGTCGAGCCGATCCCGGCTGCCTCCCCGCACCACCCGCACCACCCGCACCAACCGCGTTCGCCCCGCCACACGCCCGCCGGTCGCGACGCGGACGTCGCGATCGTCGCCGTGTCCGGTGATCTCCCGGGCGCGGCCGGCGGGGTGGCGGAGCTGTGGCCCCTGCTGCGCTCCGGCGCTCACGCGTTCACCGAGGTACCGGCCGAACGCTGGGACATCGACGCCCACTTCGAGCGACGCGGCCCCCGGATGACGGGCACCTACTGCCGTACCGGCGCCTTCGTCACCGGAATCGACCGCTTCGATCCGGCCTTCTTCGGCATCTCCGTACGCGAGGCCGAGGAGATGGACGTACAGCAGAAGCTGCTGCTGGAGCACGCCTGGACGGTGCGGGACGACAGCGGTCTCGCCGGCCGCCGCGACATCGGCGTCTTCGTCGGCGCCACCTACACCCATCACCGCGACACGCAGGGACTGGAGACCGTCGGACCGCACACCGCGCTCGGCTCCATGAACGCGGTGCTGGCCAACCGCATCTCGTACGCGCTGGATCTGACCGGCCCCTCACAGACCGTCGACACCCTGTGCTCGTCGTCCCTCGTCGCCATCCAGCAGGCGGTCGCCGCGCTGCGCGCGGGACACTGCGGCGCCGCGATCGTGGCGGCCTGCCAGGTCGGTCTGACTCCGTGGTACTACCGCAGCCTGAGCCAGCTCGGTGCCCTGTCCGACACCAGACCGCGGCCCTTCGACGAGCGGGCCGACGGATTTCTCCCCGGCGAAGGCGCGTTGGCCGTGATGCTGAAGCCGCTCGCGGACGCCGAACGGGACGGCGACGGGATCTGGGGCGTCATCCGCGGTACGGCCGTCAACCACGGTGGCCGCGGCAGCGCCCTGCCGGTGCCCCGCAGCGCCGCCCAGGCCGCGGTCGTCCGGGCGGCACTGGACGACGCCGGACTGGCCCCGGCGGACGTCTCCCTGATCGAGACGCACGGTACGGCGACCCGGCTGGGCGACCCGATCGAGATCGCCGCGCTGACCGAGGTGTTCGGCGGCGACCAGGACCGCGCCGAGCCCTGCCACATCGGGACGGTGAAGGGCAACATCGGGCATCTGGAGCCCGCGGCCGGACTCGCCGGCCTGCTGAAGGTCCTGCTGTGCCTGCGGCATCGGGAGATCCCGCCCGTCGCCGGTTTCGAGACTCCGAGCAGCCATCTGGACCTGTCCGCCGGACCGTTCGTGATCCCCGTCGAGCCACAGCCGTGGACCTCGGACGGGCCGCGCCGGGCGGGAATCAGCTCCTTCGGCATGGGAGGGACCAACGCGCACATCGTCGTGGAGGAGTACGTCGAGGAGTATGTCGGGGAGTCCGGCGAGTCCCGGTGCGCGGCGTCCGGCGAGGAGGGCCGTACGGCCGCCGCCGTACCGGACGAGCACCTGATGGTCCTGTCCGCGCACACCCCGGCCGCCCTGGCCCGGCGCATGGCGGACGTCCGGTCGCTGCTGCGGCAGGCGAACGCGGCGAGCCTGAGCGCCCTGTGCCGTTCCAGCGCTGTCGGACGCGACCACCAGGCGTACCGGATCGCGGCCCTGGGAGCCACGGCCGACGAGCTGAGCGCCGGGCTGGCCGAGGCGCTGCGCCTCGGGGAACGGGCGCCCGGCACTGTCGTACGTGGCGGAACGGTGCTGGACAACGCGTCGAACGGGCTCAGCGGCCCAGCCTTCCGCTACGTCGGCGGCGGCACCGTCGACTGGACCACGGTGTACCCCTGT
>NZ_JARJHW010000300.1:0-5037 GCF_040560175.1 Streptomyces panacea | reverse complement strand
CGGGGGCCTGCGGTGCCTGGGGGGTGGCCGCGGCGGGCGCCGCGGGCTCCTCGACGGAGACGCCGAAGTCGGTGGCGATGCCCGACAGCCCGTTCGAGTATCCCTGGCCGACCGCGCGGACCTTCCAGGCGCCGTTGCGCAGATAGACCTCCACGACCACCAGGGCGGTCTCCGAACCCAGATTCGGCGGGGTGAAGGTGGCGAGCGCGCTGCCGTCGTCGGCGTTGCGGATGGTCGCTGTGGGCTCGATGCCCTGGAAGCTCTGGCCCGCGGCGTCGGGGCTGGCCGTGACGACGATCTTCTCGATTCCGGCGGGGACGGCGGACGTGTCCACCACGATCGCGTCCGGAGCCGTACCGCCGCCGGACCGGTAGGTCACACCGGGGCCGTTCGGCTGGTTGTAGAAGATGAAGTCGTCGTCGGAGCGCACCTTGCCGTCGGCGGTGAGCAGCAGGCCCGATACGTCGAGCCGCACCGGGGCGGCGACGTCCACCGCCACGCGGGCGACGGAGAGGGGAATGTTCGAGCCGGGGGTCATAGCTGTCATGCCAGACGTAACGAACGACCCCTCTTTGCCGTTCCCTTACCCTCCCGACCCTCGCCCGGACGGGTGAGCCGGACGGCGCCCCGCGCAACGGGCCGGATCAGTACGGCCACTGCGGCGGATGCGTGCAGAAGTGGCCGCCCAGGTTGGCGTGGTCGGGGTTCTCCGGGTCCAGTTCGCCCTGCTCGGCGACGAGCCTGTCCGCGTACTGCTCGGAGTCGTCCTGGGGCTCGTACCCGAGCGCCCGCGCCGTCGAAAGGTCCCACCACAGGCGGGTGTTGGCGGACGAGCCGTAGACGACGGAGTGCTGGACGTCCTCGGCCGTGAGCGCGGCGTGGAAGAGCCGCGCGCCGTCGCCGGGGCTCATCCAGACCGACAGCATCCGTACGGAGGTCGGCTCCATGAAGCAGGACCCGATCCGTACGGAGACGGTCTCCAGCCCGTGCGTGTCCCAGTAGAGCTGCGCCAGATCCTCGCCGAAGCACTTGGAGAGGCCGTAGAACGTGTCGGGGCGGCGCGGGGTGCCGATCGGGATCAGCGCCTGCGAGTCGAGCGGATAGGTGCCGTCCGGCCGGGGTGTGAACCCGACGGCGTGGTTGCTGGACGCGAAGACGACCCGCGGGTTGCCCTCCTCGCGTGCCGCCTCGTAGAGGTTGTACGTCCCCTCGATGTTGGCCCGCAGGATCTTGTCGAACGACGCCTCCAAGGAGATGCCGGCGAGATGGATGATCGCGTCGACACCCTGGACGGCCTCACGGAGCGCGTGCTTGTCGCCGAGGTCGGCCGTGATCGCGTCCGGCTCGCCTTCTATGGGTGTGGCGTCGAAGAGCCGGAGCTCGTACCCGTACGCGGGCAGCAGGCCCCGCATCAGGGTGCCGAGGCCGCCCGCTGCGCCGGTGAGCAGGACGGTTCGCGGTTGGGGCATGGGCGTAGATCTCCTCGGACGGACTCGGACGGACCCGAAGTGGCTCAGATCCGTGGACAGGATTCACATGCGTGGACACGCTAAGGAGCGTCGCCACCACCGTCAAGTGTCGCCCGCGGGTGGCCGATCCGCTCCTGGGTTGCGGTTTTCCGTCTTGACCGGCGCCGCACGGCTGCCCTAGCGTGGCGCTGTTCAGAAATATGGACGCCGATCAGAATTGTGCACGAGCGTGAGTGCTCGCCGCACGGCCCAGGGAGCGCCAGTGACCTCAGCCCCGCTCGCCGCCCGCCTCACCCGAGTCGCCGGGCCGCTGTTCTTCCCCGTCACCGCCTACGGTCCGGACGGCTCCCTCGACCTCGACGCGTTCCGCGCGCACGTCAGAAGCGGCGTCGACGCGGGAGCCGCCGCCGTCTTCGCCTGCTGCGGCACGGGGGAGTTCCACGCGCTCACCCCCGAGGAGTTCGGGCAGTGCGTGCGGGCCGCCGTCGAGGAGACCGCGGGAGCGGTCCCGGTCGTGGCGGCCGCCGGTTACGGTACGGCAATCGCCGTCCGATACGCGGAGATCGCCGAGGCCGCCGGCGCCGACGGACTGCTCGCCATGCCGCCCTACCTGGTCGTCGCCGACCAGGAGGGCCTGCTGCGCCACTACTCGGCGCTGGCCGCCGCCACCGGCCTGGAGATCATCGTCTACCAGCGCGACAACGCCCTCTTCACCCCGGAGACCGTCGTCGAACTCGCCAAGGTGGACGGCATCATCGGCCTCAAGGACGGCCACGGCGACCTCGACCTGATGCAGCGCATCCTCAGCGCCGTACGCACCGAGGAGCCCGGCCGCGACTTCCTCTACTTCAACGGCCTGCCCACCGCCGAACTCACCGGTCTCGCCTACCGCGGCATCGGCATCACCCTCTACTCCTCCGCCGTCTTCGCCTTCGCGCCCGAGATCGCCCTCGCCTTCCACCGCGCCCTCGGCTCCGGCGACGACACAACCGTGAACAGGCTCGTCGACGGCTTCTACCGGCCGCTGGTCGAACTGCGCTCCAAAGGACGCGGATACGCCGTCTCGCTCGTCAAGGCGGGCGTCAGACTGCGCGGTTACGACGTCGGCGAGGTACGCACCCCCCTGAGCGAACCGCGGCCCGCGCACATCAAGGAACTCACCGAGATCATCGAACGCGGCCACACGCTGCTCGGCGACGGAGAGCCGGAGGCGGGCGCGTGAAGACCTCCGCCTTCCTCTACCCCTGGGACGTGGTCGGCGACCCCGACGCGCCCGCCCGCGTCGCGGACCTCGGCGTCCGGCAGGTCACCCTCGCCTCCGCCTATCACTCCACGCGTGCCCTGACCCCGCGCCACCCCCGCCACCGCGTCGTCACGGCCGAACACGCCGCCGTGCTCTACCCGATGGACGAGGCCCGCTGGGCGGACGCCGAGCTGCGCCCGTACGCCGCCGGCGACTGGGCGCCCACGGACGCCTACGGTGAGGCCGCCGCCGCGCTCGCCGACGCCGGACTCGACGTGCACACCTGGGTCGTCCTCGCGCACAACTCCCGGCTGGGCGCCGAGCATCCCGGCACCTCCGTGGTGAACGCCTACGGCGACCGCTACCCGTGGGCCCCGTGCGTCGCCCGCCCCGCCGTCCGTACGTATGTCGCGTCGCTCGCCGCGGAAGCCGCCGTACGGCCCGGCGCGGCCGGCACCGAACTGGAATCCCTCGGCTGGTACGGGCTCGCGCACCTGCACGCCCACGACAAGACCGGCGGCGTCCCGCTCGGCGAGGCCGCGCAGTACCTGATGTCGCTCTGCTTCTGCTCCGTCTGCCGCGCCGGATACCTCTCGCTGGGCCTGGACGCCGACGAGCTGAACTCCGCCGTCAGGCGCGCCCTGGAGCCCGTCTGGAGGGGCGCGGAGAGTCCCGGCACCCCCTCGGGCCGGCCCGCCGTCGAGAAGCTCCTGGGCGCCGACCTGACGGCAGCCACCCTCAACTGGCGCGTCCGGACGGCCCGTACGCTCCAGGAGGCCACCGTCGCCGCCGTACGCGCGCAGGCGGGCCCCGGCTTCCAGGTGCTGCTCCACGCCGACCCCCACCCCCACCGCACCGGGGCCAACGCCGGAGTCGACCCCGCGCACATCCTGGACACCGCCGACGGGGTCGTCCTGCCCTGCACCGGCGGCGCGGCGGAGGCGATGCTGACACCCTTCGCCGCCCACCGCCGCGAATCGACCGTGCTGGCGGCCAACTTCACCGTCGTGCGGGGGATGGGCGGCAGCCCGGACACCCTCGCCGACGACGCGGCGCACGCGCGCTCGCTCGGCGCGACCGAACTGCGGCTGTACCACGCGGGTCTGGCGTCGGACGCGGATCTGGCCGCCGTCGCCGCCGGGCTCTCACGCCTCGGCTGACCGGACCCGGGGCAGCCCTCCGTAGAAGGCGAGGCCGGCCGCCGTCAGCAGACCGAGCACCCCGGCGACCGGCAGCAGCACCGTGATGTCGACGAACGCGATCAGTCCGGCGCCGAGCGCGAGGGCCATCGCGTTCGGTACGTAGATGAGGGTGTTGGCGGTGGCGGCGGTCCGCCCGAGCACGGCGTCCGGGGTCTCGCGCTGCACCGCCGTCAGCGCGACGATCAGCACGCACGGGAGTCCGATCCCGACCGCCACCGCGCTCGCCAGCACCACGGCGTCGTACGGCAGCGCCCGCAGCCCCACGGCGGCGGCGAAGAGCGCTATCCCACCGGCGGCGAAGACCCGCTCCGGCATCCTGCGCATCAGCGGGCCCGCCAGCATCCCGACAGCGACCGAGCCGACGCCCTGGAGGGCGTAGAGCAGACCCACGTACGTGGGAGCGTGCCCGAGGCCCTTGTCGACCACCGCGTAGATCGCGGCGCCGTTGAGCCCCGCGAGCAGCATGGTGAGGGACCCCGCCAGGACGAGCGGACGCAGGACCGGCGAGTGCCGCAGCACGCGCGCGCCCTCCGCCGTCCGGGACAGCCAGCTGCCCGTACGGTCCGGCACCGGCTTCTCCTCCCGCACCCGCATCAGCGCGAAGAGGCCGGCGGCCAGCGCGAACGTCGCGGCGTCGAGCAGGGCGACCGTGCCGCCGCCGTACGCCGCGTACAGTCCGGCGCCCGCGAGCGGCGCGAGGAGCTTCATGCCCTCGTTGGCCGTCATCCGGAGCCCGTTGAAGTCACCGAGCAGCCGCTTGTCGATCGCCGTGGCCACCAGGGCGGCCTCGGCGGCGTCCTGCACGACGCCGCTGACGCCGTACACGAACAGCACGGCGAAGAGGATCCAGATCCGGCGCTCCGAGTCCACCACGAGGAGCAGGGGCAGCAGCGCGGCCATGGCGAGATTGCAGAACACCAGCAGCGGTCTGCGCCGCCACCGGTCGGCGACGGCCCCCAGCAGCGGCCCGACCAGTGTCGGCGCCCACATCATGAAGACGGTCAGGGCCGCCAGACTGTCCGACCCGGTCAGCGACTTGACCCAGATACCGCCGACCAGCCACATCGCCGACGTACCGAAACCCGACACGACGACGCCGGACAGATACAGCCCCGCGTTACGG